>JAPLGV010000225.1 GCA_026389975.1 Chloroflexota bacterium | reverse complement strand
TCAAGCAGCTCTGACAGGAACCGGTGCCATCACACCAACGTATATTTTCAATACCTATGGCATCCGGGTGGATGATAGTCCTGCAGGTGATCTGCATGGACAAAAAGCCTGGAGCGAACATGAATTCAACCTGTTGAACGATGTATTGAAAGAAATCCCGCCGGACCTTTTGAAAAACATGGCGCTTACCAGCTTCGTGAGAAGTCAATATTCTTTGGACAAATGGGGAAATCCAGAGAAAAAAACTTTGGCGAGTATTTTTGCTTCGGTCCTCCTGGTGTGAGAGATAGCAGTGGTTCTTCCGCTGTCATTAATGTCTATGACCATGCTGCCAGTCCTTTTGACTTTACAAACGATCCCAATGGCGATACACAATTCAAAGCAACCATACTGCACGAGATGATCCATGCTCTGCAGATTCGCAGGGATCAATATTCAATATATGACAAAGCTTATAAATCACCCCTATTACAAACTTACATGGATGCCACGACACCTCTCAATGCCGTTGATACCGCAATCTGGGAAAATGGCTGGACATATTTAGAGACCAGGGGGAGTGGAAATTGGAAGCTATGGAGTACTGCGGAAGATAAACCGCCAACTGATTATGGCTTAACAGATCCAAAAGAGCTTGCTCCGAAAGCAGTGGTCGCCTTCGACCGGATTACGCACAGAAGAGGATATGTGCGAATCAGTGATGATGTATGTGTATAACCCTCAACAACTGAAGGACAGTTCCATTCGCTCCCTCCCCCGCAGAAAACGCACCACCTCGATCACCGTCCGGTACTGCGACAGCCCCGGAATCCTCCCCCCGGTCACCGCCGCAAATACGCGCCCATCCGGATGCAGCATCGCCTCCACCGGCGAACTCGGCAACGCCCGCGAGTCTTCCCCAACACCGTTTATTCCGGGGGATTCACCCGCTGTTTCTAGCCGAGGCGGCGTTTGCGAAGCACATCGTACCCGCGCAGTACCCAAAGGGTGAAGGGTATCCCCGTGGGACAAGCCGCCATTTGCGGAGCACCCCCGCGGGGCGGCTGTTTCGGAGACCTTGCGAAGCATCCCCGTGGGACGTGTCGCCGAAGACGCCAACTCCAGCAACCGCCGCACCCACTCAAACAGATTCATCTCACCCGCACCCCATTGATCCAAACCCGCGTGCCAGGCGGCCAGTCGGACGCCTGCCAGCGGTGGTATTCAGCCCTGGTCATCGTGTCGATCTTCACGCAATCCGGATATTCCACCTTGACCACTTTTTTCAGGGACCTGACTCCCGGATTAGTCCATCTAACGCGCTGGCTGCATCTCGTTTTCACGGGATCTATCCTCAATCAGTACCACCTGCCTTCCCATCCTGGCTGCCAGCGCCTTGACCTGCCCATCAATCAGGCGCTTGCTCTCGATGTACTCGGTAATGGCGGGGAGTTCCAACGTCTCCCGAATCACCCGTTCCCGCAACTGCTCAAAGATCTTCAGGAAGTGCGCCCGGTCTGCCATGTTATTTTCGCTCATCCCGATCAGCTCCAACCCTCCCATGCAGCGGATTGCCTCGATCAACAGCGGGTGATCCAACAATTCGGGTTTGTTGAAACTGGTTCGTCTGAAACTATCCATCACCGCGCCCCAGGCTTCGGCGGCGGTGGGCAGACCGGATGCCCTGGCGATCAGGTTAGACGCCGCACCCCGGATCTCGCCTGCGGAGGGGGCGAAAGCCCGCCCCGCCTCGGTGCAACAGGCTTTTACAGCCGTCTGGAGCATTTCAACGTCCATGTCCCACAGCAGGTCCAAAAGCACATCCACGGCATTGATCTCGCCTTCCAGGATGGGGTGATAGTTTGTGAAACACATCCCCATGTACGCCATTATTTTTTTGATGTCATTTCGATTCGCCATTTACGCCACCTTGAGTTGTTCCAGGAAATTGGTTTTCGCGCCGGGATTGTCGACCCATTTCCTGGCAGCGGTTTCCAGGCTATCCAGCGGCGCGCAAGGCTTTCGGTCTCTGGCAGGATGACGCGGTGAAAGGAAAACCGGTCAGCGAAGTGCTGCCTCATCCGGATTTAAAAATCCTTTTGAGCGACATTAATAACCCCCTGCCTCAAAATGAAATCACTTTTGAAGATGGGCGTGTCCTTTCGGCTCAATGCACACCCATCCCGCGGATTGGTGTGGCGATTACCATGCAGGATATTACCTATCTCAAGCAAATAGACCGCTTGAAGAACGAATTTGTTCATACCGTCTCCCACGATTTGCGTTCCCCGCTGACAGCCATCCTCGGCTATGTGGATTTGCTTGACCGGGTTGGCCCGGTCAATGATCAACAGCGCGAATTTATCCGTCGTGTCCAGAACAGTGTGCAGAGCATCACTTCGCTGGTCAATGACCTGCTTGAACTGGGCCGGATCGAAGCCGGATTTGATACCCAGAAGGAAGTGGTACCTCTGGAGGGGATTGTCCGCGATACGCTGGAAACCCTCGGCGGCCAGATTTCAGATAAAAAAATGAATCTTCATCTCAATCTGCCGATGGATATTCCCCAGATGCGCGGCAACCCGATTCGCTTGCGCCAGATGCTGGATAACCTGATTGGGAATGCCATTAAATACACTCCGGAAGGCGGCGAAATTACCATTGACGTGGAAGCGCAAAACGATCAAGTCATTTTGCGCATCTCGGACACTGGTCCCGGCATTCCACCTGCCGACCAACTGCATATTTTCGAGAAATTCTATCGTGCCAGCAATGTTCCCAAAGGGGTGGGGGGCTCCGGGCTGGGCCTGTCGATTGTCAAATCCATTGTAGAAAACCATCAGGGCCGCATCTGGGTTGAATCCCTGCTCGGGCAGGGGTCAGCTTTTACGGTGGTTTTACCTCTCTATAAGCAGGCAGTCGCGCAACCGGCCTAGAAGCGCTTCTCAAATCAAAAACGCACAGCGTTCAGTCTCTGCGTTTTTTTTGTTACAGGGTACTGCGTCCCGTGCTGGAACCGGGACTACCACGTCCCGTGCTGGAACCGGGACTACCACGTAAATATGTGAACCTAAATTACTGTAATTGCATGTATTTCGATCCTTCAAAGTTCCCGGAATTTTACAAGAGCAGTAAAATCTCGTGTTTTTTTAAGCAATTTGATACAAGAAAATTCATAGATTTATGACTCTACTGCAAAAACCATCTAAACACAAAGGTCACGAACCCCCAAATACCGGGGGCAGGTGGGCACGAAGGAAAAGCCTTTATCGGCACGAAGGAAAAGCCTTTATCACTTATACTTTGTGTACTTCGTGTCCTTCGTGTTAAAGACCTTTTTGCAGTAGACTCATTTATGCAAGAAGCAGTAAAAATAGCCTCCGCAGATGGAGCTATCTGCGGAGGCGTTCGCCAAAGGAGGAGACAGATAAACAAGATTGGAGGTGTTATGCTTCCGTCTCCAACCACTATCATAGTACACTTGTCTGACAGGGGCTAGAGTGGAAAGTCATGCATAATTCGTGATTAACTTCACAATTGGCTCTGACTATGCAGGAAAGAACGGATTACTGCAATGGCCTCTTCAGAGTCGCGATAGCTTTTTACAGCAATAGTCGGTTTCGAGTTCCCGGTCAACATCTTCGAGATGGGCTGCCCCTCACGATAAACGCACAGGACCGGCTTGCCGAGACTCAGCGCGTATGCGACCTCGTACCCGACTCCGTGCGAGGGTGTGCTGACTTCAGCCACCAGCGCCTCACAGGTGCGGATCCAGGCCGTATCTCGCTCGTAGATTTCGCGCGCGGGTACCTGCCCTTCGAACGCTTTCACTCTCGAATCGGCCAGGTGTGCGGTTGGGACCTCGTGACCATCGGACAACAAGGCGGTGGTGATGGCACGATAGATAGATTCAAAGTCCCGTCCGCCTGTAATGGAACAGGCGAAGTAGATGTTCATCGTTTCTCGGAGAGACTGGCAAGCAGGTCGGATTGGGGCATGCGGGCTACACCTTTTCTTCAGGTGGCAGGGGGAGCCGCGCGCTCTCCAGCAGCGACTCGGACCCGGGTAACTGCCCGCTCAGGCGGGAGAGGGAGCGTTCCAGTTTTTCGCCGCGCAGGCTGAAGGTCACATCGCCGCGGGTGCGTTCGAGGATGGCGCGGATAACGTCAGTCTGGCGGCGCAGTCCGTTGGTGATGGCGTCGGGATAGTCCATTGTCACCAGGATGGCAAAGATGTCGTCCATGTGACCAAGCAGACGTTCGGCTTCAGCGGAGTCATCCTGGCGGAGCATATCCAGACAGCGGCGGCGCATTTCGCCCACCGACTCGGCCAGCCCGTTTAGGTAAGTATTGGGCGGCAGGTTGAGTTCTTCGGGCGTGGGCAGGGCTTGATGGCGGATGAGGGCGCAGGTGATGCTGGCCTCGGCAAATTCTTTCAGGGAATCCTGCGTGTACCCGGCAAAATAGAACGCGGGATAATCAGCCAGGTCGGTGTGCAGGGCGTCGGCAAGTTGACGGGCTTCATCCAGGTGGGCCTGCATTACGTCCGTTTCGTTGCGGTGGACGGCGCGGATGGACAGGGCGCAGGCGCGTGTAAGCGCCCGTGCCTGCCCCAGGGCTTTGTCGCGCGTGGCGGTCTGCGCATCGAATGTTTGGCGGATTTGTTCGGCGATCTTTTCGAGTTTTTGCATGGATTTTTCCTATACATGATAGGACGCGGACGAATGTTGATGTCCGCGTCCGTTTCGGTTACTTTTTCGGTTCTTGAGGTGGTTCTTTAGGCGGTTCCGGCGGGTGAAAGGGTTTGAAGAGCGAATCCGCTAGATTCGGGCCGCCAATGGGAAAATTGATGATTCCAAAGGCGGCCTCATAGCGCGCCAGGTTTTCGTTGAGCGCCTGGGCAAATAACTTCAGCGCTACTGGCGACATGACCACGCGGGCGGTCACGGTCGCTTTGGTATCGCCGGGCAGGAGCCGCGCAAAATCCAATACGAACTCCGCCGGGGCGTGAGCGATGCGCGCCAAGTTGGCGTAGACCGGATGCAGGTCCGGCGGTATTTCGATCTGGAAAGCGGTCTGTGGTTTGGGAGATGGGAGTGCCACTTCAGCCTCGCTTTCGGATTAGAACGGGATATCCTCGTTTTCGGCCGGGGCTGCACCATCCTC
>JAPLGV010000185.1 GCA_026389975.1 Chloroflexota bacterium | reverse complement strand
TTTGTGCACACGCCCGGTCATGTCGTCAACGGCGAGACCGGCGACGTGGCCGTGGACCATTACCACCGCTATAAAGAAGATGTGGCCCTGATGAAGGAACTGGGCCTGGACGCCTATCGTTTCTCGGTCGCCTGGACGCGCGTCCTGCCGGCCGGGACGGGGGCCATCAACCAGGCTGGTCTGGACTTCTACGACCGGCTGGTGGACGAATTGCTCAAGCACAAGATCGAGCCAACCCTCTGCCTGTTCCACTGGGACCTGCCGCAGGCGCTTCAGGATCAAGGCGGCTGGCCGAACCGGGAGACCGCCTTCGCCTTCGCCGAATACGCCCGCGTCGTGACCGAACGGCTGAGCGACCGTGTCAAAGTCTGGATGACGCACAACGAGCCCTGGGTGGCTGCCATGGCCGGATACTTTTCCGGGGAACACGCCCCGGGCCTCAAAGATGTCACCGCAGGCATCAAAGCCCTGCACCATCTCCTGCTCTCGCATGGGCTGGCCGCCGAAGCCATCCGTGCCTCCGCAAAACAACCGGTCAAGGTGGGCATCACGCTGAACCTGAATCCGGTTCACCCGGCTTCGCAATCGAAGAAAGACCGCGACGCCGCTTCACGGATGGACGCCATTCTCAACCGCGCGACGCTCGATCCGCTGCTGAAAGGCACCACCCCGATACAGGAATTTGCCATCGGCAAATTGCTCTCAGGGTCGCTGATCAAGCCCGGCGACTTGGAAAAGATCCGCACGCTGGATTTGCTGGGCGTGAATTATTATGGTCGCACTGTCGTCAAGCACGACCCGAAATTCCCGGTTGTTGCCGCCACACAAATCCAGCCGGAAGGTAATGAGTACTCCGGCATGTGGGAAATCTATCCCGAAGGCATTTACGAACTACTGACACGCATCTGGAAAGAGTATTTTGCGCCTCACCCCGCGAGAGAGGGGTTGGGGGTGAGGGCGCCCGAAATCATGATCACCGAGAACGGCGTCCCGGTCCCGGATGGGCTGGACTTCGACGGCCGCGTGCGTGACGAGCGCCGTATCCGTTACCTGCGTAACCATATCGCCCAGGTTCATCGCGCCATGGATGAAGGTGTGCCGGTGAAAGGTTATTTTCACTGGTCGTTGATGGATAATTTCGAATGGGCGCTGGGCTATAGTCAGCGCTTCGGGCTGGTTTACGTGGATTTCAAGACCCAGAAGCGCACGGTCAAGGACAGCGGTACATGGTTTGCCAACATTATCAAAGAAAATGGCTTCGCAGAAAATGGAGAATAACGCATGCGAAAAATCATCCTCCCCATGCTGGTCCTGGTCATTTTATTCGCTGCCGTTGCGCCTGTATCCGCAAGCGATACCATCCGCGTCTACTATGCCGGGCCGGACGGGGGCGTCCGCACTGCTCTGAAATTGGCGAAATTCCAACTGGTGGACGACCCGGCCCAGACGGACGTTTTTGTGCTCAACGGACGCATCCCGGACCCGGCAGCAGTGGCGGCCCAGGTGCAGCGCGGCGCGGGGCTGGTACTGATTCTCGGTCCCAATATGTCTGCAGCAGACATGGAAACCGTCAGCGGCGTCCCGGTCACGCTGACCGAAAAGACCGACGCCGTCAGCCTGACGGAAA
>JAPLGV010000092.1 GCA_026389975.1 Chloroflexota bacterium | reverse complement strand
TTCCCTCTGCCCGTTGCAGCTCCGGCCATTGACCCCACCCAGGACCTTTACGCCCGACTGATGGCGCTCAACCGCCCGACCGCCCCCTATCGCATCGTGGACGGCCGCTCCGAAAACGTGGACCTGATCGCCGAGTGGAAAATTGTGGACGCCCAGTGGTACGAAATCTTTGCCAAAGCCAACCTGACCAAGGTCTTCCGCATCTACCTGAAATTCGATCCTACCCGGCGGGAAGTGCGCGCCATGGACCACGAATACACCGTCTCGTGGCGGGCAGGCGTCCCGTCCCTCGGCGTGCAGGCCAGTTTCTTCAAGGGACAGAAGTCCTCGGTCTCATTCGGGATTGGCGCGGGCTTCACAGAGAACTTTGCTCCGGGTGTGGTTTATAAATACAAATTCAACACAAATGATCTCAAACAGCCCATCCAGCAAGTCATCGCCTCCTGTGGATGGAGCTATAAAGGCGTGGCCTTCGGCAGCCTGTAAGAATAATTTAGCGGTTACCAGGAAAACGATGTGACGGTCACCTGCTCCCTTCCAGGGTTCGCAAAGGTGACCGTCACATAATTATTAAGCACCCTATTCCTGCCTGCGGATGCCCGGCAGGAAGATCCAGGCTGCGATTGCAAGCGCCATCAGCACCGCCGCGCCCAGCATCACGGTCAGCGGTTCGCCGAACTTCTGGGCAAATGTCCCGGCGAATAACGATCCCAGCGGCATCGCGCCGAAGAAGATCAGGGTATACACACTCATCACCCGCCCGCGTAAATGATCCGGCACCTGGGACTGCATCATCGCATTGCTGTTATTCATGATCATCATGAAACTCCAACCGACCCCCACCAGCGCCACCAGCGCCAGTGGCAGCCAGCGGATCCAGGCAAAGATAAATAACATCACCGGCATGATAAACGCGCCAACCGTCCAGAGTTTCCCCCGATATCTGCGGCTGCCCAGGTAGGCCAGCATCAACGCGCTGACCAGCGACCCAAAGCCGCGCGCCGAAACCAGCAAGCCATTGGTGGTCACGTTGCCATGCAGGATGTCAGTTGCCCAGGCCGGCAGCAGGGTCAACATCCCGATCCCGAAGATGCTGACCAGGCCGACCGAACCGATCAGGCTGAGGATCAAACTGTGCGAGAAGACGTAGCGCAAGCCTTCTTTCAAGTCCGCCAACACGGTCGCGCGGCGAGACGGTTGGACAATCGGTTTGATGCGCATGAACAATAAAGCGACGATCACGGCAATAAAAGAAATACCGTTCAGGGTGAAGCACCACGCCGGGCCAAAAGCGGCGTAGGTCAGCCCGGCCACCGACGGGCCAACCACCGTGCCAATGTTGAACATGGTTGAGTTGAGGGCAATGGCATTGGTCATATCCTCGCGGCTGACCAATTCGGTTACGAAAGCGACGCGGGCCGGGGCGTCGAATGCGTTGGCAACCCCCAGCAGGAACGCCAGAACGATGATATGCCAGGGTTGGACCGCATTTGTAAACGTCAATGCGGCCAGGATGAATGCCAAAACCAGCATGGCGGTCTGCGTAATGACCATCATGTTGCGGCGGGAGATGCGGTCGGCGACCACCCCTCCATACAGGGTAAACAGCCAGGCGGGCAGGCCGCCCACGAATCCCACCAGGCCCAAATAGGCGGGAGAACCGGTCAGTTGGTAGATCAAATATCCCTGGGCGGTACTCTGCATCCAGGTCCCGACCAGCGACACAATCTGGCCAAAAAACCACAGCCGGTAGTTGTAATGTTTCAGGGACGCAAAAGTTTCCTGCAGGCGCAGGGGAACTTTCCCATTCTGTGTATTCTCGCCACCGATCAATAGACACCTCAATACAATAAATTCGCCGGGAGGGCCGGCAAGGGTGAATTATACGCTTTTTGTCTTAAAACGGAATGAGCAGAGAATTATCTCTGCCCATTCTTCCTCAACAAATGCGAAATGTAATTAACACTCGCTATACCCGCAGGTATAACACTTGCGGCAGCCTTCTTCATTGACCATGGTGGCCTCGCCGCACTCCGGGCACAAGTCACCCATCTTCAAGACAGAGACGGCGGATTCCGCCTGGGGAAAATGCCCGTTGACATTGGCCGGCTCGGGGTCCGCTTGCGCACCGGATTCCGTCACCTGGTGCGTTTTCCGGCCGTTCAAATACTCGTCCAGCACCTGTCCCACCCCGTCTGGAAGGGAACGCACCCGGTTCGGGCCAAAGCCCAGCGAGCGCCCGCCGCCAATGCCGGAGAGTTGGCGCACCACCTCGGACAGGCGTTCACGCGGGGCGATGGGCGAGGCCAGCCGCAGGATGTACGAGATGAGCCGCCCGATGGCTTCCGAGACGGCGGCGGTCTCCGAACCGGCCTTGGCTGTGTTAATGAAGACTTCAAACGGCTGCTTGCCGCCGTTCTCGTTGACGGTGATGAAGGCTTTCCCGAGCGGCGTCTCGACCCGGAAGGTACTGCCGGGGAGCAGGCGCGGGCGCGGTTTCTTGGACTCGTGCCAGGCGGCCAGTTGGGTGGCGATCTCCGTCTCCGAGACGGGCTTCCCGCCGCCGTTGTTGCCAAAGGGCAGGATAACGGTCCCGGTGGGGACGGCGGGAGTATGTTTTTTCTGCGCGGTGGCCTTGGTCTCCAGCACCACCTTCTCGCGCGAGCCGGTCACGTAAACCGTGATACCCTTACAGCCCAGTTCCCAGGCCAGCAGGTAGGCCTCGGCCACGTCTTCCTGGGTGGCGTCTTCGGGAAAGTTGATCGTCTTGGAGAGGGAATTGTCCACGAACGCCTGCAGGGCGGCCTGCATGTGGACGTGGTCTTCTGCGGGAATGTCTCCCGCCACCACAAACACGTTCCGCAGCGTTTCCGGGACCTCGGGGATATCCTGGCACGTGCCATGCTGCATCACACTCTCGATGATTTCCTGGCGCGCTTCCCCGGTGATCCCGGCCTTTTCCAAGGCCGAGTCGAAGCGCGGACTGGCATAGGTCAGTTGCAGGTCCTTGCCGTTGTCGTTAACGTGACGCACGTACGCCAGGGCGAAGACCGGCTCGCAGCCATAGCCTTCGCATCCGGCCACCGTGGCAATCGTTCCGGTGGGGGCCACTGTGGTCTGGGCGGCATTGCGGATGCCATATTTTTGGATACCTTCCAGGATTCCGTCCCAATCCAGCGCTGGCCGGCCCCACTCATCAGTGTACGGCGTCATTGGTCGGGGCGGCTGCCATTGCATATCCTCAAAATCGTAGATGCTACCCTTGATGGACGGGAATGCCCCGCGCTCGCGCGCCAGGGCCACGCTGGTCCGCACGGCGTGGTAACGGACGAACTCCATCACCTGCGCCCCGAACTCCTGTCCCTCTGGCGAGCCGTAGCGTACACCCACATGGTACATTACGTCTGCCAGGCCCATTATACCCAGTCCGATGCGGCGCGCCCGATGCGCGGCCTCTTTCAATTGCGGCACCGCCGGGACGTAGGCGTTGGCGTCCACCACATCATCCAGGAAGCGGGTGGCGGTTTCGACGCTGCGGCGCAGGCCGTCCCAATCAACCTGTCCATCCACTCCGCAGTGTTCGGCCAGGTTGACCGAACCCAGGCAGCAGTTCTCGTAAGGTCCGAGCCACTGTTCACCACATGGATTGGTTGCCTCGAGCGGATACAAGTGCGGTACCGGGTTACTACGGTTGGCCGCATCCAGGAATAATAGTCCCGGCTCCCCGTTATGGTGTGCCTGGTTGATAATTTTGGCGAAAAGCTCGCCTGCCCGCACCGTCTTGTAGGTGCGCAGCGGGATCCCCTTCTCCCTGGCCTGTTCCGGCGTGCCGCTGAAGCCACGGTATTCCGGCGCGGTCACATCCGGGAAAACCAGGTCCCAGTCGGCGTCGTCTTTCACCGCCTGCATGAATGCGTCGGTGATACCGACCGAAATATTGAAGTTGATAATCTGGTTCTCATCGGTTTTGCAGGTGACGAACTCTTCGATATCGGGATGGTCCACGCGCAGGACGCCCATGTTGGCCCCGCGCCGGGTGCCGCCCTGGGCGATCTCGCCGAAGGCATGGTCATAGACCCGCAGGAACCCCACTGGACCGGTGGCCTGTCCCGCCGACGATTTAACAAGCGCCCCCTTGGGCCGAAGGCGCGAGAACGAGAAGCCGTTCCCGCCGCCGGTCTGCTGGATGAGCGCCGCGTCCCGTAGGGATTGGAAGATACCCGCCGGGTCGCGGCCCATATCGTCGGTAATCGGCAGGACGAAGCACGCGGCAAGCTGTCCCAGCGGCGTACCCGCGCCGGTAAAAGTGGGAGAATTGGGGAAAAATTTCCTGGAGGTCAATAAAACATAAAACTCACGGGCGCGGACCATCACGTCGCCGCCGTAGGATTCCTCGGCTTTGGCAATGTGATACGCGACCCGCCAGAACATCTCTTCGACGGTCTCCGCTGGATTCCCGTCATCACCGCGGCGAACATAGCGGCGCACCAACACCTGACGGGCGTTCTCGGTCAATTCCACACCAGGGAGGTCGTTGGGAACCGGCGGGGTAGACAATGTATTCTTTTTCGAGACGAGTGTCGTCATAGCCATGCTGGGTTTCTCCTCTATAATTCTGATTCTTTTATGCCAATAAAAGTTGAGGCGCAGGAACAGAAACAAATACGCACCGATATTCCGCCCCAGCTACGGGAACTATCGGTGCATGATAAAATTTATGATTCTAACAAAAGGCGGTCAATCTCGTTGCGTAGGGCGTGCAAATCGTCCAACCGTAGATAAACAATCGCATATCGGATGTAAGCGATCTGGTCCAGCTCCTTCAATCCCTTGATGACCAGATCGCCAACCACGCGAGACGAAATTTCGGATTTACCCTGGCGCTGAAGTGCCGCTTCCACCTGGCCCAACAGCCGCTCGATATCCGCCGCCGAGACCGGGCGTTTGGCACAGGCGATGCGGATGCCGCGTTCCAATTTCCCCCGTTCGAACTCCTCGCGCGTCCCATCCTGCTTGACAATCAAAGGTGTTGCCAGGATCGGGCGTTCATAACTGCTGAATCTTTGTCCACATTTCAGGCATTCCCGCCGGCGGCGGATGCCCCCGTGACTGTCGTGGGTGGTATCAATTACTTTCGAGCCGTCATTCTGGCAGTATGGGCAACGCATGACCATCACTCCGTGAAAATTAGAACAAATGTAGCCGCCATATTTGGTGGTTTGATAAATAAAATCCCCTATATATGGGGCATAATTTTCAATATTCTAACATAATTGCCAGACCTAAACAAGAGTACAGACGGGTGATTTACCTTAAAATTTTGCCGGGTATCCACAAACCATGGGAATTCACAAAGACCTCCAACCAAAAAACGGTTGTTGATTCGATGATGAAAGTCGGTTATAGTATTACAAGGCACATGAAACCGTACGCAAAGTTTATAGAGGTCCAGAGTGCTGGCGTACCGGGCGAAGGGGCCCCGTTTTTCGTCTGGCTGCCAGCATCCCGGGCAGTATAATCAACTCATTCGCCCATTCGAGGAGAAGGAATGAATACCATTAGTATGGTCATTTTATTGGCAATTATTCTAATACCTGCCATCTTGATCGTCATCCTGATTATGCGCCTGAACCGTAGCCAGTGGCGCCATGTGCAAGAAATGCGGGGAAAAGTTTCGGAATTTGAAGGCGGCTTCCGCCATGCGATTGAAGCCGGAGCAAATGTGATCAGCAAAAACGAGACGATTGCCTCGAACGCTGGCGGTTTCGCCAAAGTTGACCTACAGGTGGAGATACAACTCCCTGGAAAAGCGCCTTACCAGATTTCCACTTGCTGGTTGGTAGAGGTGGATTCACTGGAACAGGTATTGCCTGGCAAGAATGTGCCGGTAAAAGTGGATCCCAAAAAACCACTGCGTATTTTTCCAAATGTTCCCTGGGCAAAGCCCTGGGTTTTTGGGAAATAATTTATGTCAATTGTCGAATTCCAACCCCAGCCAGGCGAGAGCGTTCTCTATCGTACCACCCCCAACCGAAAATGGTATGTTATCGCCTGGAAAATCGGTAGCAGTGTTGTGGGCATCACCATTTTGACGTTTATAATATTTACCTGTGTTGTGGGCATCACCATTTTGACATTTATAATATTTACCTTGCTCAAAGGTCTAACAGAGGCTGCTTTCATTTCCTTCCTGCCAGCCTGGGCAGCCAGCCTGCTGATCAAATCTTTATATCTGGGGCTGTTTCCCCTGGCAGCGGCCGCCTGGGTGGCAGAAGATGTGGCCTGTACATTCATCAGCGAGTTCATCCTGACCGACCAGCGCATCTGGGTACGCGGCTCGCCTTATGCCTGGAGTCAAAATGTGACACCGCTGGAAGATATCGCTTCACTGACCTGGCGACGAGATGCCATTTTTATAAAACAAAAGTCCAATCGAAAAATCCAGGTTCACATGATTTCGGATGGCAAATTATTCGTGAAGGCTTACGAACAATTCGCCGGAAAGTCAAAAACGCCCTGATTTCATCAAACATATGAAATCAAAGGCTCCCGTCGAAAAATGGTGGGAGCCTTTCTGTCTTCGCTTTTGATTGTCAATGTCTCTTCGCTTCCTGCCACAACGCTTCCATCTCATCAATGGACATCTCGGACAGTTTCCTGCCCTGTTTCTTCGCTCCCTGTTCCACATAAGCGAAGCGCTTCTTGAAGCGCATACTCGTCCCCCGCAAAGCGGACTCGGCATCCACTTTCTTCCAGCGGGCCAGGTTGACCAGGGCGAAGAACAGGTCGCCCAGTTCGGCAATCAGTTCCTCTTCGTTCGTAACCTCCCGGACCTCCTGGATCTCTTCGGCGATTTTATCCAGTACACCGCTGACTTCCTTCCAGTCAAAACCGACGCGGGCAGCCCGGTCTTGATATTCCTGCGCCTGCGAGAGCGCCGGTAGCGCCAACGGGACACCGTCCAGCAGACCTTTTTCCGGTTCGTGGCTGTTCGCGCGTTCGACAGCCTTGAGTTTTTCCCAATTCTTCAAAACACCCTGAACCCCATCCAGTGTCACATCGCCAAAGACATGGGGATGACGACGGATAATCTTGTCGTAGATGCCCTTGAGCACATCTGCCATATTGAACTCGCCGTCTTCGCTGGCAATTTGAGCATTTAAGACAATTTGCAACAGCAGGTCACCAAATTCCTCAGCCATCTCCGCCGGGTCACCAGAATCCATCGCGGCAAGCGCCTCGTAAGCTTCTCCCATCAAATGCGTACGCAGTGACTCGTGCGTCTGCTCGCGGTCCCAGGCACAGCCATCCGGAGCGCGCAGGTGCGCTACGATTTCCTGAAAAGCCTCAAATGAAGTCCCCTCGCCCAGCGGTGGGACATAAAGCACCGTCAGCAAGCCAATGTGCTCGGCCCGGTCAATTTCATAGAGCAGGATATCCTCAATGATTTCACCTTTTGTCCCGCCGGCATGAACAAGACGCACCGGATGTTCATCAGGATAAATAGTATTGAGAGTCATCTTGACTTCGGCAGCGACCAGTCGCGAATAAACCTGGGCCACCAACACCGGCATGTCCGGTGGAAAGCCCGGGACATGCGCCTGGCTCAACTCTAATGCGTCCATCAAGATCAGGCGCGGGTACGGGTCTAAGCCCAGGGCGGCAAAGACCGGCTCAAGGAAAGAGAGTCCGCTCACAATTTTCAACGGCAGGCCCAGTGTCCGGGCGCGCTGAGCTATTTCGGGACAAGTAGCCTCGGCTACAAACGGGTCGCCCGGTACGGCATAGACCACACCCTTCGGCGATTTTCCCAGTTCCAGCACTTTTTCCACAATGGCAGAATATACATCCTCAAATGAATCGCCGT
>JAPLGV010000223.1 GCA_026389975.1 Chloroflexota bacterium | reverse complement strand
GCGCGGCGCAGGAGGCGGTTCCGGCGCATGCTCTGCGGAAGCGGAAGGCTGTTCGTCAGCCGAGCGCAACAACTCAGGCATTTCCTCTGAGCGGTTTTCGGGCTTGGTCAGAAGTTCTTCTTCTTTTGCAGCCTCCTCGGTCGCCAAGCTTTCCAGCCAAGCTGTCGTATCATCCTCTATGTTAAACGGCCGGTCGGTTCCTTCGGCATCCTTCGGAGACGCAAGGGGTGGGAGTTCTTCGCCTCGTAATGGAACCGGGACTATTTCGGAAGGTTCAGGTTTTTGGACCGCCAACTCTCCGGCACCCTTTGGGGGGGAAATAGGTTCCAAAGGCAGTGTTTCGCGCGGCGCAGGAGACGGTTCCGGAGCACGCTCTGCGGAAGCAGAAGGCTGTTCGTTGGCCGAGCTTAACCAATCAGGCATTTCCTCTGAGCGGTTTTCGGGCTTGGTCAGAAGTTCTTCTTCTTTTGCACCCTGTTTGGCCGCCAGGCTTTCCAGCCAGGCCATGGCCTCATCTTCAATTTTGAGCGGCTTGGATTCGCCTGTGGGATGAAAGGGTGTATCCTCATCCTGGTGAGTCGCAGAGATCAGCGGCTCAATGGATGCCTGAGTAGCGGGTCCCTTTGGGGGCGGAGCAGGTTGGGTTGAAACCGGCGGTTCTTCGGTTTGGGGTTGTTCCAACGCATCGGCAGCAAAAGCCGCCGCGGTCCCGGCAGAAGCGCCGTCGCCCATTTCTTTGAGCCAATCGGGGAAGGCACCATTATCCTGCGATGAGGCCGCGGGTTGGGATGGTTCGGGATTTGCATCCGCTGCAGCAGTCTCTAGTCCAGCCAGCCAGTCGGGAGCATCTCCTTCGCCCGGAGATGGAGGATTGGCCGGAACAGGTTTGGAACCGTTATTCTCTGCATCGGTCACTTCCTTCGGCGCCATGGATTTAAGCCAGTCTGGAATGTCGGCCTGAGCAAGTGGTTCCGCATCTGCGATATCTTCGACCGGTTGCTCCGGGCTAGAGTCTACCTGCCCTTCCTGCCCTTTACCGCTGGAGTCTTGCCACCTTCGGACGGTACGCATCCAATCCGGAGCCGGTTCGGCGCGTTTTTCGTCCGCCAGCTTGATGCCCAATGAAGAAGCCCAGTTCGGCTGTGACAAGGCTGGGGCAGCACCCGCCTTGTATTCCAGTCGTTCCAGATTCACGGCCGCGTCGGGCACCTGATCAGTACTGAAAGCGGAACCGGTGACGAAAGACGAATATGGATCAAGCCTGCGCAGGCGCTGGCGATAGACCTGGGTGTTTTCGGCACTCGCGGTCCCCGCGAGCACATCCACCAGGATACGCAAAGCATCCATGCAATACGTGTATTTCTTGAGCAAGTTGGCAGCCATTTCGGCAGCCTCAACCTTTTGCCCGGCACGGTAATAAGCGCGCGCCAGCATAATCTGCAAGTCAGGCCGGTTGGCATCCTCAACCAGCACAGCACGGATCTCGGCGATGGCCTGATTGAAGAGTTCCCCTTTCGAATACATGTTAGCAAGCGCATCCCGGCTCAAGCGGATCTTGGGCGGCTCGACGCCGTCCCGCCGGCCGTACAGTCGGCGAATTTCACCCTGGATGGCCGGATTGGAGGGTTGGTCTTCGAAGGCGCGCTCCATGTGCCAAATGGCATCATCCAGTTTGCCTTCATCATCGCGGATGATACTCATCCCCACATGGGCTACAAAATCATCCGGCACAGCCATCAAAGCACGCTGGAAGATATCGGCCGCGTCGGTGTAGCGTCGGGCTTCGAGGAAGCTCTTCCCCAGCAGCCGGTACGTCTCGACGTGCATTGGAAAAGTTTTGAGAATGTGCAGGCAATGAGCGACGGACTCGTCGAGTAGTCCACCCTCGATCATGCCTTCGATTTCATGATTATATACACGCAGAGATACTTTGGCCATGGCATACTCCTGGCTCTATTATGCACTAAACTGTAATATTATGCAATTGCATTTTATAGTAAAATCGGGCGATTTCTCCTCCGACTCAGGTTACTCATTCATAAAAGAGAGGCAGCGCAGCGACCGGCTTATCGCTCCACCCAAACGCCGCCCGGAGGCCTTCCCGTACTCCGGCCAGCTTCCTCGCGTCGTTGGCGTAGATGGTAAACAGCGGCTCCCCCTTCTCCACCCGTTCCCCGACCTTGCGATGGATGATGAACCCGACCGCATGATCCACCGGGTCGCCTTTCCTGGCACGACCGGCGCCAAGTGCCACAGCCGCTTCACCGATCATGCGGGCATGGACCCGGGAAAGTGTTCCGCTCCGATCAGCTTTCACCACCTCGATAAGTTTCGCCCTTGGGAACTTTCCCGGAACATCCACAAAAGACACGTCTCCACCCTGGGCACGGACCAGGACGCGGAACTTCTCGAAAGCCGCGCCCGAGGCGATAGCCGCCTCCGCTATGCGGCGCCCAGACTCGAGGTCCGGGGCACGCTGCCCCAGCACCAGCATATGTGCACTGACGTGCAGGCAGTGCTCGTGGAAATCTGCCGGGCCACGGTTATGGAGCGTGTTTATTGCCTCAATCACTTCCAGCGAATTGCCCACCGCATTGCCAAGCGGCTGGTTCATATCCGATAGTAGAGTCACCACTTCACGCCCGGCCAGCCTGCCGATGTCCGTCATCAGGTTTGCCAGTGTGCGGGCTTCGTCGAGAGTCTCCATGAACGCTCCCAGGCCAACCTTGACATCCAGCAGGATGACCTGCGCCCCGGCGGCAATTTTCTTGCTCATGATGGACGATGCAATCAGCGGGATGGACTGCACCGTGCCGGTCACATCCCGCAGGGCGTACAGTTTTCCGTCGGCGGGAGCCAGGTCGAGCGACTGGCCGGTGAGCACAATGCCAATGTCTTTCAACTGCTGTTTGAATTCGTCGGTGGTGAGATTGACCCGGTAGCCTGGGATGGACTCCATTTTATCGAGCGTCCCGCCGCTGAAGCCCAGCCCGCGCCCCGACATCTTGCCGACCGGCAAGCCACAGGCAACCACAATCGGCAGGACAACCAGGGTCGTCTTATCCCCCACCCCGCCGGAAGAATGCTTGTCTATGGCAATATCCACCACACCGGTAAGGTCGAGGATTTCACCGGAGTGCGCCATCGCCAGGGTTAGATCGGTGGTTTCGCGCGGCGTCATGCCATTGAGCAAGACCGCCATCGCCCAGGCCGAGACCTGGTAATCAAGAATTTCACCGCGCGTGAAACCGTTCACGAAGAATTTGATTTCCTCTCCGGTCAATTCCTCTTTTTCACGCTTCTTGATAATAACGTCAACTGCGCGCACAGGACACTCCTTATGCACAGCATACGGGAAGAACATCCTATCAATAATGCGTATTGTAACGTATTTCATGATTGTCTGAAAATCTTTTGCCCTTCTGGAGTATCCTGGACTGTCCAACCAAAAACTGCACCTCTTCGGGTCTGGCGGAGAACCCTGCGGGCGGCCGCCCAGTCCCTACTGAGACAATCCTGCTGTCGCTCTTCTGCCATTCCACCAAACGCGGACAGCGCCGGCAAGACAGGCGAAGTAGTCCCGGTTCCCGCGGGGTAGTCCCGGTTCCCGGATATCATCCCGAATCTCTTGCGGGACGGGGTACGGGGAGTTCGACATTAAGTTCGTCGAGGCTCATAGGATAAGCATAGCGTCCCCGAACGAATAGAAGCTGTACTTTTCCTGCATGGCGACTTCGTACGCCTGGAAAATCTTTTCGCGTCCAGCAAAGGCGCTGACCAGCATGATGAGTGTGGACCTGGGCAGATGGAAATTGGTTATCATGGCATCCACTAGTTTAAACTGATAGCCGGGCAGGATGTATAGAGAGGTGGAGCCGGTGAACGACTGGACGATAG
>JAPLGV010000206.1 GCA_026389975.1 Chloroflexota bacterium | reverse complement strand
AGCATGGTGAACTCGCACCCGCTGCGCGGCGGGAAAATGACCATCACCGAAGCTGTCATCAACGACGGCACCGGCGGCCTGCGTCTCACCTGGTTCAACCAGCCCTGGCTGACCAACACCTTGAAGGTCGGCGAGGCCATCTCGGTCTCCGGCAAGGTTGAGCAGTATCTCGGCCGCCTGGTGATGAACAGCCCGGACTGGGAACCGGTGGAAGTGGAAAATCTGCACACCAACCGGATCGTGCCGATCTACCCGCTGACCGCCAACGTCACCCAGAAGTGGCTGCGCAAGTTGATGCACCAGGTGGTGACATACTGGGCGCCGAAACTGACCGACCACCTGCCCGAAACCATCCGCCAAGCCGCAGACTTGCCGGACCTGGGAACGGCCCTGCTCCAGGCACATTTCCCTGACTCGGATGCCAAACTGCAAGCCGCCCGCCAGCGACTGGCCTTCGAC
The DNA here is from genome assembly GCA_026389975.1 of Chloroflexota bacterium. Taxonomy (GTDB): domain Bacteria; phylum Chloroflexota; class Anaerolineae; order Anaerolineales; family Villigracilaceae; genus UBA877. Next base: position 7,071 of record JAPLGV010000206.1, on the reverse strand, counting down.
GAAATCTTCTTCCTGCAAACCGGCGTCCTGCGCCAGCGCCGTGACTGGCAATCCCTCCCCGGGCGCATCTTCGAAGTGGAGCAGGCCTGGCTGGAAGCACGTCTCGCCGCCCTGCCCTTCGCCCTGACCAATACCCAGAAAAAGGCCGTTGCCGATATCCGCGCTGACCTGAAATCCGGCCAGCCGATGAACCGTCTGCTGCAAGGCGACGTCGGCTCCGGCAAAACCGTCGTAGCCGCTTTAGCGGCTGCCATGGTGAACCAGTCTGGTGCGCAGGCCGCCATCATGGCGCCCACCTCCATTCTGGCGGATCAGCACTTCCATACCTTCCAGAACGTGCTGGCCGGTGAAAACGGGCCGCTCAAACCCGAACAAATCCGCCTGCTGGTCGGCGATACCTCCGCCAGTGAAAAAGAAGACATCCGGGCCGGTCTCGCCAGCGGCGAGGTCAAGATTGTCATCGGCACGCATGCCTTGATCGAAGACCCGGTCACGTTCGCCGACTTGCAGTACGTGGTGGTGGACGAGCAGCACCGCTTCGGGGTCGAGCAGCGCGCGGCCCTGCGTTCCAAGGGCACCAATCCGCACCTGCTGGTGATGACCGCCACGCCCATCCCGCGTTCGCTGGCCCTGACCCTCTACGGCGACCTGGACCTTTCCATCATGGACGAACTGCCGCCCGGCCGTCAGACCATCCCCACCCACATTCTTACGCCGCAGGAACGCGAGCGCGCCTACACCCTCGTCCGCAGCCAGATCGAGGCCGGGCACCAGGCTTTCATCATCTATCCGCTGGTGGAAGAGAGCGAAAAGAGCGAACTGCTGGCCGCCACGCAGGAACATGACCATCTGCAGAAGGAAATCTTCCCGGACCTGAAACTGGGTCTGCTGCACGGACGGATGAAAGCCGGCGAGAAGGATGCCACCATGCTGGCCTTCCGCGAGAAACAGTACGATATCCTGGTCGCGACCACGGTGGTCGAGGTGGGCGTGGACGTGCCGAACGCCACCGTCATGCTCATCGAGGGCGCCAACCGCTTCGGGCTGGCCCAGCTCCACCAGTTGCGCGGGCGAGTGGGGCGCAGCGAAGCCCAGTCCTACTGCCTGCTGATCCCCGACCACGAAGATGCAGCCGAGAATGAACGCCTGAAAGCGATGACTGAGACCAACGACGGTTTTGTGCTGGCCGAACGCGACCTGCAGCAGCGCGGTCCCGGTGAGTTCCTGGGAACGCGCCAGGCCGGTTACGCCACTTCCCTGAAGATGGCCAGCCTGAGCGACATCCAATTGATCGAAAAAGCCCGCACGCAGGCGCAAGCACTTTTTGCGCGTGACCCGGACCTGAAAAACCCCGAAAACAGCCTGCTGGCCGAGGCCCTCGGCCGCTTCTGGGGCGGTGGGAAAGGAGATGTAAGTTAGTATGGTACGCGCAATATTCCCCGGAACGTTCGACCCCGTTCACTACGGCCACATTGACATCGCCACACGGGCAGCACGTCTGTTTGACGAACTGGTCATTGCCGTCTATGACCGGCCGCTCAAGAGCTTGATGTTCCTGCCCGAAGAACGCATCTCCCTGGTGACCGAGATCTTCAAAGGCCACCCGAAGATCAGCATCGTTGGTTATTGCGGCATGACAGTGGAGTTCTGCCGCCAGATAGACGCCCAGGTCATTGTGCGCGGCTTGCGTGTCTTTTCGGATTTCGAGTACGAATTCCGTATGGCGCTCGCCAACCACCGCCTGGCCCCGGATATCGAAAGCGTCGCCTTCATCACCGACGAGGACCACACCTTCCTTTCGTCCACTACCGTCCGCGAGATCGCCTCGCTGGGCGGAGATGTTTCCAGCATGGTCCCGCCGCACGTCGAAGCCGCCCTCAAGAACAAGGTCAAAGATTTGAGCGACCAGCAGTTACATCCCTTCGGTATTAAAGTATAATTAGCGTGTTCCACCCTCGTTCAAGCGGAGAAGCCAATGGATATTCTTCAACTGATTGACCGTCTGGAAGAACTCTTCAACAACAGCCGTCCCATCCCGTTGACGCACAATGTCATCGTGGATGAGAATAAGTTCCTGGACATCATTGACCAGATGCGCATCTCCGTGCCGGAGGAAGTCAAGAAGGCGCAGCAGGTCTTTTCGCAAAAAGACCGGATGATGGCCCAGGCGCAGGAAGAAGCCAACCGGACCCTGCAACTGGCGCGCGAAAAAGCCGACGAACTGGTCGGGAAAGAAGGGCTTGTCCAGGATGCCCAGCGGCGCGCCGGTCAGATCATTGACCAGTCCCGGATGGAGGCCGAGAATATCAAAACTGACGCAGACCAGTATACTCTCGACGCCTTAATGGGTCTTCAGACAGAATTGGAACGCCTGACCAACCAGGCTCAAAATGGCGTGCAGGTTCTGCTCCAGAAAAGGCTGCCGCCGGAAACGATGTCTCAGGAGAAATAAAAGAACAACCTCCGCAGAATTGCGGAGGTTGTTCTTTATAAGCAGGTGGGTTTCAAACAGCGACATTTCCCACGTTACGGATGACCATCACCACTTTGCCTTTAATCTCCAGCGGTTCGGTCTTGTCAATCATGATCGGCTTCATTGTCGGGTTGGCAGGCTGGAGCCGATAGCGGTCTTTCTCTTTGAAGAAATATTTGAGGGTTGTCTCGTCACGGTTCGGAAGCCAGATGGCAACCATCTCACCGTTATTGGCCTTGATTGCCGGTTTCATAATGATAATATCGCCATCATTAATCATGGCATCAATCATGGACTCGCCTTTCACCTTAAGAGCGAAGAGTTCACTGCCCTTTTCTCCAGAAGGCAGAAGGCTGCGGGCCACGTCCACCGCGTCCATTTCGTTGCCGATGCCGAGATAGGTGGCACCCGGTGCAGGGACAAGCATAGGCTCACCGGCAGCAATCGGGCCGAGGATGGGGATTTTCACCAGTTCTCTGCTGACCGGATCAACCAATCGCACAGCGCGCGAGAATTTTGCATCCCGTTCGATCTTACCCATTTCAGTCAATTGCTTTAAATAATACGTAACAACGGAAGTCGAAGTAATCCCAACCGCCTCACCGATTTCGCGAATGGACGGGGGATAGCCCGTGCTCATCCGTTCATTGAGGTACTCGATGATTTTCTGATGTCGTTCGTTCAAGCCTCTGCGAGTTCTGACCATTGGAACCTTCCTTTCCTATTCTGCTATGAAAACATTTGTGCTAATTATAATACGAACACCCGTTCTATGTCAAGCGCGAAAAGGGCGGTTAATTGGTTAATGGTAAATCGTAAATGGTGAATGGTGAATGGGCAAAGCAGAAAGCGGAATGTGGAAAGCACGACTCTTGTCGTCGATGTAGCTGATGGCGGCTTGAAGCCGCCTCAGCCAATGGCGCCGAAACAGCCGCCCCATGGGGGTGCTTCCCCTGCGGGGACGATGTCGCAAATTGATCAGGCCTCGGTCAGGGGCGGGGAGAATGTGAAGAAACGGGGATGAAACATCAGAACGTCGAGAGGTGGGGAGTCGAAGACGGCCTGAGCCAGATGCGGCAGCTCGGCTTCCGGCTGGTTGAGCCGGTGAAGATGACGGCGTGATGGGGTGAAAAAGGCCTGGCTTAGCCTGCCCCTCACCCGCCCTCGGCCAACACCGCCTGGGTGAAGATCTCCAACCCCGCCTCGACCTGCGCCTGATCCGCGTTAATTGCTGGGATCAGGCGGATGGTCTGCGCCCAGTGACCGCAGGGGTAGCACAGCAAACCGTTGGCCAGCATGCGGTTAAGGATATTGCCCGCCGCCGTAGGGTTGGGCTGTTTGCCGCCCGGCTGCACGAATTCGACCGCCAGCATCAACCCCACCCCGCGCACGTCGCCCACGATGGGTGACTTTCCCTTTAAAGATCTCAGCCCTTCCAGCAAATAGCTTCCCTGGGCACGGGCGTTAGCCGGCAGGTTTTCTTCCTGGATCACGTGCAGCGTCTCCAGGGCCGCGGCGCACGACACCGGGCTGCCACCGAAGGTGGTGCCGTGCGAGGCCGGGCCCCAAGCCTTCATGATCTCGGCCCGCGCTGCGGTGGCCCCCAGGGGGAAACCGTTGGCGATGCCCTTGGCCAGGCAGACGATGTCTGGTTCGACCCCAAAGGTCTGCGCGGCGAACAACTCGCCCGTGCGCCCAAAACCGGTCTGCACCTCGTCCAGAATCAGCATGATACCGTGCTGGTCGGCCAGTCGGCGCAGCTCGTTCAGCCAGCCCGGCGGCGGGATGACGTAGCCGCCCTCGCCCTGCACCGGTTCGACCAGGAAGGCTGCCACTTCTTGCGGGGCGATGACATACTCGAACAGCCGGTCGATGTCGTCCAGCGCTTCCTGGGCGCACTCTTCCGGGCTGGGCGCTTTCGAGCGGAAGGGGTAGGGAAAGCGGGCGAAGTAGAAGCCAGGCAAGTAGGGGCTCATCCCACTGCGGTAGCGCGCCTTGGAAGTGGTGGCGCTGATCGCCCCCATCGTGCGCCCGTGGAAGCTGCCGATGAAGGCGATGATCCCTGGTCGCTTGGTCACGTAGCGCGCCAACTTGATGGCGGCATCCACCGCCTCGCTGCCGCTGTTGCCGAAGAAGAACATATCCGCCCCACCGGGCATCACCTTGCCCAGCTCCCAGGCCAGGCGCAGCGTCGATTCGGGGGTCGAAACGCCCACCGGCGCGTGCACCATGCGCTCCATTTGCGCCTGGGCAGCGGCCACTACGCGCGGGTGGTTATGTCCCAAGTTGCAGGCGCCGAAGCCGGAAAGCCAGTCCAGGTAGCGTTTGCCGTAGCAGTCGTATAGGTAGGCGCCCTCCGCCCGCTCGATGGGCAGGTTGGGCCAGTCTTGCGCCAGCGGCGGCGCCAGCAGGTCTTCACGATGAGTGATTAAATATTCGAAAGTGGGGTGGTCGGGTTTCAAAGGTTTATCCTCCAAATTTTAATACCGTGCAGGTCACGAACACGGCGATGATGAACACCAGCCAGGCATAGTCAGCCGGGCGTGCAGTGAGCACTTCGATCTCGGTGGGCTTAATCGGGGCGCCGAAGCCCTTGGTCTCCATGGCGATCTGGAAGTCATTCGCCTTGCGGAACAGCAGCAGGATTAACGGCGTCAGGATCGGGATGTAGGCCTTGAAGGCGCGTTTGATCACGTTCATCGAGTCGATGTCGAAGGCGCGCAGTTTTTGCGCGTCGACGATCGAGCCCCACATTTCGAACAGCAGGGTGGTGAACGATAATGCGCTAACGAACATGAACGTGGCGGTGTGCGGGATGCGCAGCTTGCTCATAGCGGTCATGATGCCGGAGGTCGGGGTGGTCATCACGAACAGCGGCAGCGATGATGTAGCCACCAGGATGCGCACGCACAGTACCAGCCCGAAAACCACCCCTTCGCGGGTGATCACCCCCAGGTCGGCCTCCCACAGGCGCAGGTGGCCGAAGGTGATCAGCGGGGTGTGGCCGCCGCGGTAGGTGAAGCCCTGGACCAGCAGCAAAAAGATGAAGGTGCCGATCAGGATATTCATCAGGGTGGTAAAGCGCCGCAGCTCGATGCGGGCGATGATCCATAGCACAGCTGAAAGACCCAGCCAGATCAGCAGGATGGGGATATCGGTGATTCGGATCGGGTACATTACCAGCACCAGGGTCAGCATCACGTATAAAAACTTTACCAGCGGGTGCAGGCGGTGGATGGGTGTGTCAAGGTTGGTATAGCGGAAGGCGGGTGCGCGCATGTGGGTTTCTTTTTATCGATCCATATTTACGAAGATCAGCAAGCAATTCGCGGATAAATTCCCATCCCAGGTCGGTTATGAACCCAGTACAGCATATAACTGATCCAGGGTGATGATATCCGGCGGTACGCCCAGCGGTGCCAGCTTCATCGCCAACTGGGTGGCCACAGGAGGCACGACAAAGGTGCGCCGCAGCGCCTCCACCTGCGTGAATATTTCAGCGGTGGGGCCATCCAGCAGCACCTGGCCATTGTACAGCACGATCAAGCGGTTGGCGTAGTGGGCGATCAGGTCCACATCGTGAGTGATCATCAGCACCGTGCCGCCCTGCTCGTCGTGGAAGCGTTTGGCCAGGTCGGCGAGCTGGTAGCGCCCGCGATGATCCTGCGCCGTGGTCGGCTCGTCCAGGATCAACACCTGGGGTTCGAGCGCCAAGGTGGCAGCCACCGCCAGCTTGCGCCGGTCGCCGAAGGACAGGCGGAAGGGGAACAGGTCAGCCACTTCGCTCAACCCCACCCGGCGCAGCGCCTGCTCGGCCCGCGGCTGGATCTCCTCTTCGGCCACGCCCACGTTGCGCAGCCCGAAGCGCACTTCTTCCAGGCACGAGGCGGTGAAAAGCTGGTAATCGGGGTTTTGCAGCACCAGACCCACCCGCCGGGACATCTCGCCCACCGGAATTTTACGGATGCTTTCCCCGTTGAATAATACCTCGCCTTTCGACGGGCGCAGCAGGCCGACAAAGCACTTGACCAGCGTGCTCTTGCCCGAGCCATTCTGTCCCACGATGCCGACGATCTCGCCCTGGCTTACTTTCACCGACACGTCTTTCAGGGCGGTTACGGCCGGCGGGCCAGGGTATTGCACACTGATCCCACGCGCTTCGAGCAGGATCGTTTGTCCATTTTTCTCTGTTCCGTTATTTCCCTGCGCAGGGTGGGGAATAGGGGACGCAGGGATGGTTGGTCGTACCTTTAGTTCACCTGCCTGCACCGCAGATTCCACCTGCTGGGCCACTTCATCCACAGTCAGGGTGATTTTGCGCTCGCCCGCATTTTTACCGGTCGTTCTGCCGCCAAACACCCTGGATTGGAACAGGATCAGCGCAGGGGTCTTGATGCCAGCTTGCTCCAGGCGGGCAGTCTGCGAGAAGACTTCTGCCGGGGTGCCCTGCAGGGCTGTCTCGCCCCGCTCCAGCACAATCACCTGGTCAGCCAGGTGCAGGATCTCTTCGGTCTCATGGGTGGTCATTACGATGGTCAGATCACCACTGAGCTTCAACCGCTCAATCGCTTCGCCCACCTCCCACCGCCCGGCCGGGT
>JAPLGV010000402.1 GCA_026389975.1 Chloroflexota bacterium | reverse complement strand
TGGTGAGCACACCGTGTTGCGTTATCGTAGTAAGGGCGAGTCAATGACTCGCCCTTACAAGGCGTGGAAGCCGAGTGAATTAAAGCCTGGCGCGAAACTCAACCAGCCCGCGCCGCTCTTCAAGAAGTTGGAAGAAAGCGTGATTGAAGAGGAACGGGCGAGGTTAGGAAAGTAAATCAAAATTATAGAGCAACTCACTTACAAAGGGCAGACTTCCGAAGTCTTCAAAACTTCGGAAGTCTTGTGAAAAAAACTGGCAGCCATCCCACCATAGTGGATGTTACAAAGTATACACCTACGAGTTCGACAATGCGATATCGTTCCATAGTGGTTGAGACCTTCGGCCACCGGGGTGTCGGGGTCTGGAGACCCGGACACAGCGAGCAACACCGCATGCACAATTTCTTTGAGTACTTGGACCAGTCAGGGGTCAATCCAGCCTTTATCATCCCCTTTGGGGACAGCGAGAGGTCGCTGGTACAACTCGCGCACGGTGGGTCTAGCTTGCGAAGCGTGGCAGAGGCGTTGCCCTGCGACCAAAGGGAGTGTCGAAGGAATGAAGTATGAATGTTGGGTGAATTATACCCGCAAGGGAAAAGGTCAATAAGCTCTATACTGCTTATTGCATAAATCCATGAATTTTCCTGTATCGAAGGGCTCGAAAATAACGGGGTTTTGGTTTAGATATTTACGCGGTACTCTGTAATTTCGGGGAGTGTTCCGTGAAAGGAGTATATGATGAGTATTCAAGAACTTAAACAAGCTGTGACTCAACTCCCTTCTAAAGACCTTGCGCGCTTTCGCGAATGGTTTGATGAATTTGAGGCGCAGGTTTGGGACAAGCAATTTGAAACTGACGCCAAATCTGGCAAACTCGAAAAAATTTCAGAGCAAGCCTTAAACAATTATCGCGCCGGTAAAGCCAAAGAGTTATGACGTGTATGGTTATAAATAGGACCTCACGCTGAATATGACAAGATCATGAGATAAACGAAAACTTCCGAAGTAAATCTTACTTTGGAAGTTTTTCTTCGTTCAGCCAGGGATCAATCCAGCCTTTAGCATGCCCTTTTATCCCGCCTCAGGAACAGCAAAAATCCCAGCAGCCGCAGACCGGCGCTCAGCCATAATGCCCCGCCCAGGCCGATGTAATTTGCCAGGAATGTACCCACCATCGGAGCGATGATGATGGAAAGATATTGCATGGACTGCGCCAGCGAAACGAACGTGGCGCTGTATTCAGCCGGGACGGTCTTCAGTAGTTCATCGAAAAAGACTAGATCAAGCCCGGCCTGGAACAGCCCGGCGATACCGGCGAAGACCATGATCGACTCCACGTGGTGGGTGGTGGCGGTCAGCGCCGGGTAGAGCACCATGCCCAGGGTGGTGGCCAGCAGGACGAAGTGCGCGCCGCGACGCTTCGAGACCCGCGGCCAGAGGAAGTATCCCGCCAGCATGACCAGGGTGAAGATCATGTTGACACTGCCGATCTGCGAGTCCGAGGCACCGACTTCCCGCACAAGAAACAACGGCATGATGGGCGCGCTCAATGCCAGCGCCGAAAAATACACAAAGCGCTTGGAGGCGAAGGAAACAAAGGCCGGGTTGTTCCGCAGCAAGGCCAGGTAGCTGCGGATGGTTTCCTTTGGCGATTGACCGGTGGAAAGCGGCGGCGTGGTCTGGTCGGGCAGGCTGATCCGGTTCGAGAAATAGAAGCTGATCAGCCCGCCCAGCGACAATCCCAGGAACATAAGCGCATAATTCAGCGGAAAAGCCACCCGGTCGATCACACGGGTGACGATAAAGGTGCCGACCACACTGGTCAGGCCGAAGATGGCCCAACGCCGGCTGAGCAGGGAATAGCGTCCCTCCGGCCCGGCCACGGCGTTCATCACCACCGAAAAGGCCACTGCCAGCGCGGTCTGGGGAAGGGTGGCAAAGGCCCAGATGGCGAGCGTGGAGGCCACCATGGTGCTCCTGGGGAGGAGCAGGGTCAGCAGTCCGGTCAGCGCGTAAGACGAGATGACCATCAGGCGTGACAGGCTGAACCACGGGACGATGCGTCGCCGCGTCTGAAGGAACCGGCCCACCAAGATGGCGAAGATCAGCCCGGTCACCCCCGGCATGGACGAAAGCAGCCCGACCTGGAAATTGCTGGCGCCGAGACGGGTCAGGAAAACCGGCAGGAACGGCGCGGCCACGCTCGAGATGCTGACGCCGATGGCGTCGATCTGCACGTTGCGGAAGTTGCGTTTTCGGGTTTCTTCAGAATGGTCGGGGGCAGGGGAGGTCATAAATGGAAACGCGCACGTAAGATGATGATGGTTATCAAGCCAGATCTTTTACTCCGGGCAAGGGACGATGAAATGCAACAGTAGAGGCGGACAGTTGTCAGCCCTTATTCGGTTCTTTCCAGCCAACCTGGCAACTGGTCAATTAGCGTTTTCATGACCGACATTGTGTTCTTGTGGAACAACTCGATATTGCAATATGCCTCGCCTCCCCCGGTGCTGACCAGGTCGGTGACCCCGCGCAGGATGAGACACTTCTTCTTGTTTTTTTGTGCCACCCAGGCGATCGCCCCGGACTCCCAATCTGCAGCAACGGCCCCATACTTTTGGACCAGGCCGGGGATGTCCGCCGGGACGATGTCCCGGTCGGCGGAAATGAGCAATCCGCGCTGGACGGGGTAGGGGAGCCGGTCGGGCAGCCAGGAAAGGTCGAGTTCGGTGGAGTAGTGGACGATGGCATCCTCCGGGTCGGACATCTGCTCGAATATGTCGTAAACAATCGTTTTTGTGACCAGGATGACGGTCCCGCGCGCAATACGGCCTTCGAATCCGCCGCAGGTCCCCAGGTTGACCAGCAAGGTGGGCTGGAAGTGGTCAATGACATACTGCGTCGTCGCCGCAGCGGAAATTTTGCCCCAACCGCCGTGGAAATATGTATAAGGTCGAACGTCGAAAGTCTCGCCCGGAGGCGTGGATTGCACTCGTGATGGGGCGAGGATCTCTTTGACCGCCCGCCATTCGGAGTTGGACGAGATCAGTACGATGATACGCTGATCACCCATTTTCCAGTTTTTTATCTAGGTAATCCAGCACAAACTGCAGCGCAGCCTGCGCCGAGGACTCTTTATTGGCGCGGCGGTCACCGTCCCAGACGAACTTACGAGCCCAGTCGCCGTCTCGCGCTGAAAGACCGATCCAGGTGGTGCCGACCGGTTTTTCCGGCAACCCACCGCCGGGTCCGGCGATGCCGCTCACGCTGATCCCAAGATCCGCGCCCAGCGCGGTGCGGACGCCGCGCGCCATCTCGATCACGGTCTCCCGACTGACTGCGCCGTGGAGGCGCAGGGTATCCCACGAAACGTGCAGGAGGGCCACTTTGGCCTCATACGCGTAGGCTACAACCCCGCCTACGAAGTAATCGGAGGAGCCGGGGACATCCGTGGTATGGTCAGCTAACAGGCCGCCGGTGCAGGATTCGGCGGTGGCGAGTTTCAGGCCGCGGGTGCGCAGGAGTGGGCCAAGCGTTTGTTCGAGAAAGATGCTCATGCGGGCAGTTATACCACAAGGAAAACCAATTGCCATGAAGGAGATTGCTCAACTGCATTGCACCGAACGCAGTGCGGTGCAAGTGTCGGGCTGGAAAGAGCATCCAGCCCTCCCCCAAGAACAGGGGACGATGTCCCCTTCGGGGATGATATCGCAACGACCCAGAAAACGTGTACGGCGATTCCCGGAGAACCCCCGGAGGTGACAGTGCAGGGTGATAAAATTGGAGTGATGGACATTTCTGACCACCTCAAGGGTATTCTCGATACCCTCCCATCCAAGCCCGGCTGTTACCTGATGACAAATGCCGAGGGGACGATTATCTATGTCGGCAAGGCGATCAGCCTGAAGAACCGCGTCCGCTCGTATTTCCGTGCCGATTCCAGCCATGACCACAAGACGCGTCGCCTGGTGCGCGAGATCACCCACATCGAATGGATCGTGATTGGGTCCGAACTCGAGGCGCTCATCCTCGAGATGAACCTCATCAAGAAGCACCGACCCAAGTACAACATTCGACTGAAAGATGACAAACGCTACCCGTACATCAAAATCCACTGGAATGAACCGTATCCCAAAGTCACCGTGACGCGCCTGATGCTGGATGACGGGGCGCGCTATTTCGGGCCATACACCTCCGCCTGGGCCGTCTACCAGACCCTGGATGTGTTGCGGCGCGTCTTCCCATACCTGACCTGTGACCGGGAGATCACCGGCCAGGATAAACGCGCCTGCCTTTACTACGATATCAAACTCTGCCTAGCGCCCTGCATCGGCGCATTGAACCAGCAGCAATACCGCCAGATGATCTCCGACCTGCAGGAGTTCCTCAACGGCCACTCTGAGCCGATCATCGCGCGTGTCCAGCAGGAAATGGAAAAAGCCGCAGAGGCAATGCGTTTCGAGAAGGCCGGGGCTTTGCGCGATCAGTTGAAGGCCATGCAGTCCATCGTCGAGCGCCAGAAGGTGGTTTTTGCGGCAGATTACAAGGATTCGGATGTAATTGCCATGGCACGCGCCGATAACGAAGCCTGTGTGCAGATCTTTTTCATACGGGGCGGCAAACTGATCGGACGTGAATATTTCATACTCGAAGGTACAGAAGATACCGCTGATAAAGAAGTAATGGCCGAGTTTGTCAAGCAGTTCTACACCGAAGCGGCGGAAATACCCGAGCAGGTACTCCTGCCTCAGGAGATCGAGGAAGCGCAGATTATCGGCCAGTGGCTGCGTTCACGACGCGGCGGTGAGAAAACCGAGATGGTTGTGCCGCGCAATGGTCAGCCGCACGACCTGGTCCAAATGGCCGCCGAAAACGCTGCCGAGACCTTGCAAGCCTTGCGGGCGCAGTGGCAGGCGGACACTCACAAGCAGGAACAGGCGCTGGCCGAGTTGCAGTCGGCCTTTCAGTTGCCTAATCCGCCCAACCGCATCGAGTGCTACGATATTTCCCATACCCAGGGGGTGGCAACCGTCGGGAGCATGGTCGTTTTCACGCAGGGCGTGCCGGATAAAAAACTCTACCGCCGGTTCAATGTTGAGGGGTCCATCGGCGCTCCCGATGATTTCGCCAGCATGGAGGAAGTGCTGACGCGTCGCTTCAAGCGCTGGGACGCGGCCCGGGAGACGGACCCTTCAATTTCCGCTTCGACAAGCTCAGCGCAGCGGTTCAGGGCAGCACCCGGATCCAAGCCGGACGAATCGTTCGCCTTCCTCCCGGACCTGTTGATTGTGGATGGCGGCAAGGGCCAGTTATCCCGCGCGATGGAAGTCCTCCAAAAATTCGAATTGTTCGACAAAGTGCCGGTGGTGGGTCTGGCCAAGCAGGAGGAGGAAATTTTTTTCCCCAACAAGCCCGATTCGTTGCAGCTGCCGCGCCATTCGCAGGGACTATACCTTGTTCAGCGCATCCGCGACGAAGCACATCGCTTTGCCATTACCGCGCACCGGGCGCGGCGGACGAAGCAGGGCATGGCCTCGGCCCTGGATTCTCTCCCCGGCATTGGCCCTGTCAAACGGAAAGCCCTCTTGAAACATTTCGGTTCTGTGGATAAGATAAGAGAGGCTTCGGTGGTAGAATTGAGCGCCGTGCCGGGAATTAATAAGGCATTGGCTGAAAGTATCAAGGCGCATCTGGAATGAAAACTGTCTGGATCGTTGACAATGATGAGGAAATGATCCATGCCGTGCGGTAGATGCTCAAACTGCTGGATTGCGAAACGCGGCATTTCTTCTCGGCGCGCCCGGCGGCCCAGACTTAGCTCGATGGAGAGCGCCCTGACCTGTTCATCCTGGATATCAACATATCGGGAGAGATCGGGATTGACTTTCTGGTATTTTTACGCCGCCGCAAGGATTTGAAGAATATCCCAGTCGTCATGCTTTCCACCGAGGCCGCCACGTGATGGTAGACTAAGCCATGCCCCTTGGCGCGGATGCTTACGTGACCAAACCGGTTGCACTTGAGGATCTGGAAGAGGCCATGAAAAAGGCGTTCAGAGCGCATGGCGAAAATAAATAAAAGGTCTTTGAAATATAACAAGAAGTGAGGCAGAAAAGATGGCAAAAGGTAAAAATGCAAAAAGAATAACCAGAGAGCAGCGCCAGACGCGCGCATATCGGGTTATTTTTATCGTTATCTCAGTGATTGTTCTCTCAACCATGCTCTTGTCGCTGATCGTAAAGTAACGGTGACTTCTTCGGGGTGACTCCCTGCGAGGGTGTTATTCCCCGGATATGGATGTTACTCCCAAAGCGGGGATGATATCCCCTGACGGGGACGATGTCATCGGCACTCGCGGCGTTTGGTGAGGCGGTTGTATTGAAATTGAATTGGTCCCCAAAAGATGGGGACACAAGGATAAAGCGGATGGGTACTTTGTATCCATCAAACCGAGAAAAGGTCATTTATGCTCGAAAAACTTGCTGGAATAGAAAAACGCTACGAAGAACTTCATCGGCTCCTGTTGGAAGTGGGCGACGATTATCAACGCGCCGCCGAACTGAACAAAGAACGCCTCGACCTGGAACCCATGGTCGAAAAATCGAAAGAATACCGCCGCGACATGACACGACTGGAAGAAGCCCGCGCAATTGCCGGGTCCGAAGAAGATGCCGAAATGCGCCTCCTGGCCGAGTCGGAAATTGCTGATCTGGAACCGCGGGCGGCAGTGCTCGAAAAGGAGCTCAAACTGATGCTTGTGCCCAAGGACCCGCGCGACGATAAAAACGTCTTTGTCGAAATCCGCGCCGGAACGGGTGGGGAGGAAGCGGCCATCTTTGCCGCCGACCTGTATCGCATGTACACGCGTTATGCTGAACGCCAGGGCTGGAAAGTCGAGCTGATGGACTCGAATGCGATTGGCGTGGGCGGTTTCAAGGAAGTTGTTTTCCAAGTCAAGGGCAAGGGCGCTTTTTCGAAACTCAAATACGAGTCCGGTGCGCACCGTGTCCAACGGGTCCCGGCCACCGAGTCTTCGGGCCGTATTCACACATCTACTGCCACCGTGGCCGCTTTGGCTGAAGTGGAGGATGTGGATGTGGAAATCCCCGAGTCCGATATGAAAATTGACGTTTTCCGCTCCTCCGGCGCGGGCGGCCAGAATGTCCAGAAGAATGCCACTGCCATCCGCATCACCCACCTGCCGACCGGCATGGTGGTCGCCGTCCAGGATGAACGCTCACAGCTGCAGAACAAACTGCGCGCCATGTCCATTTTGCGGGCGCGCCTGTACGAAATCGAGGAAGAAAAGCGGCGCTCCACACAGGATGCCGACCGCCGCTCGCAGGTGGGAACCGGCGAACGGTCCGAAAAGATCCGCACCTATAATTACCCGCAGAACCGCGTCACTGATCACCGTATCAACGTTTCGATCTTCAACCTTCCGGTCGTAATGGAGGGGAGCATTGACCAGTTTATCGAGGAACTCTCCTCCCGTGACGAGGCCGACCGCCTGTCTGCCAGCGGGGTGGAGGATGGTGACGAGTAAGGCCGGGGGGCAGACTGTTGGGGAAACCCTCGACGGGCTTATTTCCCGTTTAGAGAAGACCAGTGACATGCCGGGCCTGGACGCCCAGGTACTGTTGGCGCGCCTGTTGGACAAGCCGCGTTCCTGGGTGCTGGCCCATCCCGAAGCGCCCCTGACCGGAAACCGGTATGCCGCACTGGAGGCGCTGGTTGCCCGCCTGCAGGGGGGCGAGCCGCTCCCTTACATCGTGGGTCACTGGGAATTCTTCGGCCTGGAGTTCGAAGTGACTCCCGATGTGCTCATCCCCCGCCCGGAGACCGAACTGCTGGTTGAGCGGGCGATTGCCTGGTTGAGAAAGTCAGAACCCGGGAGTCGGGAGTTGAGAGTGATGGATGTGGGCACTGGCTCCGGTTGCATCGCCATCTCCCTGGCGGTCAACGTACCGGGCTTATCCATCACTGCCACCGACATTTCCGCTGCCGCCTTGAAAGTGGCGCGCTGCAATGCTGAAAAGATGAATGTCTCCGGCAGTATCACCTTTCTAGAGGCTGACCTGTTTCCCAATCTTTTAATTCCTGATTGCTTCTCCCTGATCGTCGCCAACCTGCCATATATTCCAACCAACACCCTGTACAAAATCCCTGTTTATGGCCGCGAACCGACTCTGGCGCTCGATGGTGGCTCTGACGGGCTGGTACTCATCCGGCGCATCCTGACAGAAGCCCCCGACCGGCTTATCTCAGGAGGCTTGTTCCTGATGGAAATCGAGGCCTCCGAAGGCCCGGCGGTGCTATCGTTGGCGTCTGGCGCTTTTCCGAAAGCCCGGATTCATCTGCACAAAGACCTTGCCGGTCAAGACCGGCTGCTGGAAATAAAGGCATGAACACGGAAGTTTTATCGGCGCAAAACCCGCTTGCCCTGCCGCGCGCCCTCGAAATCCTGCAATTGGGCGGGCTGGTGGCTTTTCCGACCGACACGGTCTACGGTGTGGGTGCGCTGGCCTTTGACGGGGCGGCGGTAGAGAGCATCTATGCGGCTAAAGATCGTCCGGTGGAAAAAGCTATCCCGGTCTTGATTGGTGATGCGGACGATCTGGCGAAAGTATCCGCTGAAGTCCCGGAAATTGCCCTGAAACTGGCTGCCCGCTTCTGGCCCGGACCTTTGACCCTGGTGATGCCAAAACACCCGAAACTGCCTGAGGCCGTCTCCGCCGCGCCGACAGTCGGTGTGCGTATCCCGGACCACCCTGTGGCGCGTGCCTTGCTGCGCCTGGCCGGGCCGATGGCGGTCACTTCGGCCAACCTTTCAGGTCAGCCAAGTCCCTCTACGGCGCAGGAAGTCTTTGCCCAGCTCGGCGGGCGGATTGCCCTGATCCTTGACGGCGGCAAGACGCCGGGCGGAGTCCCATCCACCGTGGTGGATTGCATTGGAGTAGAGCCGCAGGTTTTGCGCGCAGGGGCGATTCCCAAAAGTGAAATCATGGCGGTGTCAGGTCAAAAATTCTGACCTTTTTTTGTTCCAAACCCATTGTTTCCCGCCCTTGATTCTCTAATCTGCGCCTTAACCTTTATTCATCTCGTTCTTATCTCAAAGCATATAATAATAATTAATTCTCCTCCTTAACAAACCCCGCCGGGACTAGGGCCAGTCCCCCCAGGGGTTTGTGTTTTACTGCTTCCTGCATAAATTTCTGAACTGAAGCGGCCAAAAAGTAAGGAGAAAATGATGATTTACTGCTTCTTGCATAAATCTGTGAACTTTTCTGTATCGAAAGGCCCGGAAATAACGGGATTTTGGTTCGAATATTTACGCAGTACCCTGTAAACGGGCAACTAGGACAACGGCCAAGTTGGCAGAATATCAATCTCCAGCCCGTCGGTGTGGCCGAGTGCGTAGCGGAAAGATCCTGCTGCAGCGATCATGGCAGCGTTGTCGGTACAGAGCGAAAGGCGCGGGATGTTGACCGGGAATTCCGCCTGCGCCAGAAAGGCGTCACGTAGGGGTTTATTGGATGAGACACCGCCGCCCACTACGATTTGCCTTACGTTAAACTCGCGCGCCGCATTCAGTGTTTTGTTGAATAGCACGTCCACAACTGCCGCCTGGAAACTGGCAGCCAGGTCTGCCACGGGCAGGGGCCTGCCATCCAGTCTTTTGCTTTCCTTGAGAACCGCGGTCTTCAGACCGGAAAAGGAAAAATTCCAGGTCCCTTCCAGCCAGGCGCGCGGGAATTTGAAGGCGGTCGGGTCGCCCTCTTCGGCGGCTTTCTGGACCGACGGCCCGCCGGGGTAGGGGAGTCCCAGCAGGCGGGCAACTTTATCGAACGCTTCGCCGGCTGCATCGTCGAGAGTTGCGCCGAGGCGCTTGTACGAAAGATGGGCATCCATCAGATTTAGTTCGGTGTGCCCACCCGAGACGAGCAATGCCATCAGCGGGAACTGCGGCTCTGGGGCAGGAGGTTCCCCGTCGTTGTATACCCAGGCCGAATAGATATGGCCTTCCAGGTGGTTCACGCCCACCAAGGGTAAACCCGCCCCGAGGGCCAAACCTTTGGCCACGTTCAGCCCGACCACCAGCGACCCGGCCAAACCGGGACCGCGCGTGGCGGCGATGGCATTGATATCCGAAAGTGCCAGGTGCGCCTGGGCCAGCGTCTGCTCGATGACCGGCAGAATGGACAGCACGTGCTGGCGTGCGGCCACTTCCGGGTAGACGCCGCCGTAGCGGGCGTGGATATCCATCTGCGAGGCTACGGTGGAAGCCAGCAGGGCGCGTCCGTTTTCGATGACGGCCGCGGCGGTCTCATCGCAGGATGTTTCGATGGCGAGGATGCGGGCGGGAGGAAGGTCAATCATCGGGATGATTATAGCGTTATCTGCCCGAACGTCAACGCTTGGGCGGAGATGGTTCCACTTTTTACCAACAACGAATTTCTTACTTCTTCCACTTCTTCATCTTCAACACAAAATCATATGGATACTCGGCCAGGACTTCCATCGTCCCATCCGGGCGAACCCAGAGCGTATCTTCAATTCGCACGCCCATGCCTTTTTCGGGATAGTACAGGCCTGGCTCGCTGGTTATAACCACGCCGGGTTTCAGGATGTTATCGTCCGCTGCAGTCAGGCCAGACCAGGGCCGCTCGTGGACGTTCAGCCCAACTCCGTGCCCCAGCGAGTGAACGTAGCCTTCCACCGGCGCTTGTGTGTTGAGCGGGGTCTTGTGTCCGTTCTTCTCAAACTCTTCGCACACCAGGCGGTGATAGTCTTTGAATGGCGCGTTCAGGTCGAGATTCTCCTGCACTTTATCAAAAACGGCTTTTACCTCGTCATAGAGTTTCTGCGCCTCGGGGGTGGCGTAGCCCAGGCTCCAGGTGCGGGTGAAATCGTAGAAGTAGCCGCCGCCTGCCTCGCACGGGTAGATGTCGAAGACAATGGTCTGGCCCAGGCGCAGCAGGTCGGTCGGTGTGCCGGAGGAGTGGGGGATGCCCGCATCCCGCCCGATGGCGAAGATCGTCCCTTCGGGATTCTCAGCCCCCAGTTCGACCAGCCACAGGTCGATCCGGGATTTGACATCCGCGATGGTCAACGGGGAACCGTCTTCTTTTAACAGGACTTCGTCTTTCCGGACCTCGCGGCAGGTGAGATACTCGGCGACGCGCCCTACGACCGTGGTGGTGACTTTGCCCATTTTACGGATGCGGGCCACTTCGGCCTCGTCTTTCGTCTCCATGGTGTACATGAAGAGAGAGTTGTCACGCGTCTCACCAACCAGTTCGAACTCCGGCATGAGTTTTTGCAAATGGGCAAAGATGGCGAAGGCCGAACCCAAATCCGTGTTGCCGTAGATACCGACCCGTCCGTGCACGCCCTGATCGGTGAACATGCGTTTATACCGGATCGCCGAGGCCAGTGCCGAATCACCCTGAGCTTCCTTCAAAAGGGAGTCGTAATTGTAGGTGCTGTATGGGATGACCTTCAGTCCCGATTTGGCGGCCTCTTCGCGCTCCATATCATTGCAAAAGAGCACAGGTTCGCTGCCGCGCTTCTTGATAAGGGTTGCTCCGGTAACATGCCCGCCGCCGGTCAGGTAATACAGGGGCGGGTTGTGGTTGGCATTGCCGATGACGAGGATAGCATCGAGTTTCTTCGTTTGCATGAGGGCGTCGAGGTCGGATTTCATGCTAGATTGCTCCTTGAGAGTCGGTCTTTCCAGAATTGCTACTTCGTTTGAATAATTGCAAAAACAAGTTCTGGCGTCTGGTCCTGGATGGAGATTTCAAGCGCCGGGCCGGCATCCGCGGCGAGTTTTGCAACCTGGTCTGGCTCCGCCCGCCATCAGTGCCAGGATATACCATAGGACTTTGGCTGTGCGTATCCTCATTAAAGAATCTCAACCTCAATGATTTTTGCGGTCATCTGCTATTTTCTTTTCTCGCATCTTGCGCTCTTTTGCGCTCTTTGCATTTAAGTGGCCGGCCCAACGATTTGCATGACCTGCTCGCGTGAAAGTTTCCCCACCCCGTTTTCGATTGCATTCAGGGTGGCCTCTGCCAGGAGTAAGGGGATATCCACAAAATACTTAAAGGAACTTTTTGGCATGGATATGACACCCGCTCTGGCTAGGTCAAGGTTCTTCCTGGCATATGTGAACATATGCTTATCTGTCCAGCCAGCCGGGAAGAAATTCACGCCGCGGTCTGTATCTTCTTTGCGGTTGCGCAGGATGTTGACCGCCTGCAGGCCGCGCCCGAATTGGACCGCGCACATCCGGTCAATCGCTGTCCCGTCGAACCAGCCCCAGATGTCGCAAATCAGCAATCCGACCGCCCCTGCCACGCTGAATGTGTACCCATCCAGGTCGGCTTCAGTTTGAATCTGCCAATGGTTCTCTGCCCAATAGGCCATGCGTTCTGCCATCGCTATCGTCGCGTCCCAGACGCGTGGGGCAATATCGCTGGGCGCACTCGAGAGCCAGTCACCAATCCGCAAAGTGACTTCTGGAAGGATGGAACGATAAGGGGAGAAAAAGAGATCCAATTCAGCGAGACCGGTATGCGCATTCCCCACGCCTAAATGCGCCTGCAGAATTGGACCCAGTCCGTGCAGCAATACCCCTTTGGTGGTGTCATCCAGGCCAGGGTGGTCTTCGATCTCGTCAATGGCCCGCATGCATAGATAGGCACAGGCAACCGTTTCTTGCAACCTGGCAGGCAGACGGGCAATCGGTATAAAAAACGTCCGGCTGGTATCTTTCAGGACGCGCGTAAGGTCGGCATGTAAAGTCATAGGCCTATCTACCAGTATGGAAAGGGTTTCTCAAGGATTGCGCTTGCGCTTTTGAGATTGAAGGACATTTGCCAGATTGACCAGCAATACTCCATCCTGCTCGGGCAGGACCGTGCGCGGGTCGAGCAGGATACGGTCATTTTCGGTGCGGGCAATGACCGGCGGCTGTTCCTGGCGCAGTTTTTCCAAAAACTTGTCGGAACTTTTGACGGTCAGCGAAAGGACCCAGGTCGGCAGAGACTCGCCGGGCAGGCTCCCGCCGCCGACGGTGGATTCGCTTGCCAGTATCTCGCCCTGCCCAAGTTCGGCAGCCCAGTATTCAGCACGCGCCTTCACCTGCTTTGGCGATGCTGAAATCATGCGCCAGATGGGGATCTCACGCTCGGCCTCAGCTTTGATATAGTGTAGCAGAGTGGCCGTCAACGCGGCCAGGCAGAGTTTATCGGCGCGCACGGCACGCGCCAGCGGGTGCTTCTTGATTCTCGCCAGCAGATCGGCTTTTCCGATGAGGATGCCTGCCTGCGGGCCGCCGAGTAACTTATCTCCGGAAAAACAGACCAGGTCTGCACCGGCTGCGAGCGATTCTTGAACCGTCGGCTCGTGAGCCAGCCCGTAGCGTTCGGTCGCCAGCAGCGTCCCGGACCCGAGGTCGTCTGCGAATATAACCCCGAATTTGTGCGCGAGGTCCGCGATTTCTTTTCGCTCAGGCTCTTTGGTAAAGCCGATCATTTTGAAGTTTGAGTGGTGAGCGTGCATTACCAGAGCGGTTGGCTCGGACAGGGCTTCTTCGTAATCTGAAAGGTGGACGCGGTTGGTAGCGCCGACTTCAACCAGTTTTGCCCCAGACTGCCTCATCACATCGGGGATGCGAAACCCACCGCCGATTTCGACCAGTTGCGAACGGGAAACGATCACGCGTTTCTTATTCGCAAGGGCAGATAAGACCAGCAGAACGGCCGCAGCATTATTATTGACCACCACCGCAGCCTCCGCACCGGTCAATCTCTGGAGCAATGTCTCGGCGTGGATCAAGCGGCTGCCGCGTTTGCCGGTTTCCAGGTTGAATTCAAGATTCGAGTAGCCGCGCGAGACAGCATCCATGGACTGGATAGCGGCGGTTGAAAGCGGGGCGCGGCCCAGGTTGGTGTGCAGGATGACACCACTGGCGTTGATAACGGGCAGCAGCGTCGGGGCTGTCCATAGGTGCAACAGGGAAGCGGCCTGGGTGAGGAGGATTTCCC
Source organism: Chloroflexota bacterium (assembly GCA_026389975.1). GTDB lineage: Bacteria > Chloroflexota > Anaerolineae > Anaerolineales > Villigracilaceae > UBA877. Next base: position 712 of record JAPLGV010000402.1, on the reverse strand, counting down.
GGTCGGGCAAGGTGGCCTCGCTGCTCTTCGAAACGAGCCTCCGCACCTCGTCCAGGGTGCTGCGGATGGCCTGTAACGTTAACGGGCGGCCGTAACTCGCGATGAGTTCAGACGCCATTTGGGTTTGGAGAAGTTGTTCAACCGAGGGGAGTCCGCGCAGGTTCATTCTTTCGACTGGTCACTATCCACTGGAGACTGTCCACTGGTACTTGATGGCAAATTAGGGGTGGGTTGCCAGCGGGCATTCTCTCTCATGCGGACGAGGTATTCGATGGCAACCAGGCCAGCGGCCAGACCGAGACCGGTCCATAATGTAACCAGGCGCTCCTGCTGGAGCCAGGTTAGCAAGGCCCCGTACACGCCGACCCAGACGGCCTGCCGCACAATGACGGCGGCCCCGGCGGGCGGCTTGGACGGAAAACGCAAGTTCAGGAACCAGGTCACGGGCAGGGCCAGGCTGGTGAGGCCGAGTGTGCCGCCGAAGAAGAGCAGCCAGCGTGCCCAGACGGTGGGGGTGAGCGTAAAGACGGCCAACGCCGCGCTACCCCAGCCGATGATAAAGAGGCTGATGGTCGAGGCGATGTAGGGACGGAAGGAAGAATTGGGACGAAGTTTCATTGCTTGAATTATACTCCAGCAGATCTCGGTATCTCTTTGTACGTGTAGGGTCTTCGGGAATTTCCGTGACAGTGAGAAAGAAATGGGGGTGTTG
>JAPLGV010000490.1 GCA_026389975.1 Chloroflexota bacterium | reverse complement strand
GGTAAAGTTCGACTGGGTTGCCGGGGTCGGGCTTCAGGATAACCTGGAACTGGGTGTGCTGCTGGAAGCGGTTGGGGTTCTCGCCGTAGCGCCCGTCGTCTGGGCGGATGGAGGGCTCGACGTAGCCCACATTCCACGGCTCGGGGCCCAGCACGCGCAGGAAGGTAGCCGGGTTCATCGTCCCGGCACCGACCTGGGTGTAGTAGGGCTGTCCGATGAGACAGCCGTGCGCGGCCCAGAATTCCTGGAGTTGGAGGATGATGGTTTGGAGGGATGCAGGCATAGGGAATAGGGTATCAGGGAATAGGAATTAGGGATTAGTGTGGCGAGGGGATTATACCTGTTTTAGACAACAGACAACACGCACAATCTTCGCGTCCAGCTTTGCGGATTTCCAGTTTCAAATCCTGGTCTGGGAGCAGTTTTGCTTTGTCTTGCCAAGCGTCCGCTTGAGAGTTGGATAACGGTAATTGCGCTCATCCGTCAAGAACCCACCGCGCTGCTCCAGGGCCAAGACAGTATCTTTTTACAGAGATTTATATCAATTTGGGTTCAAATATTTACGCAGTACCCTGTAGGTGGGCATTTATGAAAGGATGAATAACGGCGCGTCCACTTTCAGTCACGCCGTTATGATCATTTTGATTTCTTGTAGGACACCCGTTTTTCGCGGATGTGGTTGACAATGACATCTACGTTGGAATGATCACTTTTTCCACCGCGAGCAACAGCAAGTTCTGAAAGCAAAAATGGAAGTTTGTTTTCCATCTTTCTTGCGCGCTCTCGATAAAAGGCTATTCGTTCCGCGTGTGATTTGCCTGCCAATTGTTGGGCATGTTCATCGCGGATTTTGCGAGTCATCTCAATTGTTCTAAATTTCTTCGCTTCCATAAGTAGTCACCTCTCGAGGACTGAATATCTGTAAAGGCTTATATCCAAATTCGATATTGACTGCATTGAACAAACGGATTTTATCAAAGCGGACAATATGCTTGAAGTTCCAACTGACGAGCAAGTCGGCTTCTGCAACGGTTGCAAGTGCAATGTGCAAGCCATCAGCGTAGAAATTCGGCGTTAATATGCCGCGTTCTTGATATTCATCCGCCAATTCCAACGCGTTTTCTTCGATCGTCAAAATCTCTGCATTGAATGTCATCAACTCAGCGTAAACTGATTGCACATTTTCAGGCGCATCTTCGATTTCCGCGCCAATAACTTCTGAAAGCAAAGGCTGGAAAGTTCCTTTTCGAAAATCCTGCAGCAATCCATTTGACCATTCAGAGAATTCAAGGTCAAAACAACCGCCGATGACCGAGGTGTCAATATAGATACGTTGGATCTTCATAGCTCAATTATACAACTGGTTAGAGGCTCGCGCGCGGCCTTGCGGATTTTGTACGCCCAGTCTCGTCAGGAGGAAGGTTGCCTCTATCGCAGGAATTCCCAAAGTTCCAGAAGTAAATGGGTATTTCGACACAAAACGCTTGCCTTCGCACCGTTCCTGACATAAAATTGAAACATTATGCTCAACGCCAACCATTATGACATAATCATCGTCGGTGCAGGTCCTGCCGGGATCTCCACCGCCCTCCACCTGGCAAACCTGGCACCAGAGCTCGTCCCCCGGACGCTGATCCTCGAAAAGGCGCGCCACCCGCGCCCCAAGCTGTGCGGCGGCGGTATTCTGCCGGACGCCGAAGTGGTGCTGTGTCAACTTGGCCTGGATATCACCGAAGTCCCGCACGTGGACGTGGACTGGGCGCACTTCGACTACGACGGCCAGGGCATGACCATGCGCGGCGAGAAGAAGGGTCTCTTCGCTTTTCGCGTCATCCGCCGCCACGAGTTCGACGCCTGGCTGGCCGCCAAAGCGCGTGAACGCGGATTTCTCATTCATGAAAATACCGCCGTAAAGAGCATTACTGCCACCGAATCCGGGGTGGTGGTCACAACCGACCAGGGCGAGTACCACGCGGCGGTCGTGGTCGGCGCGGATGGGTCCAACAGCATCGTCCGGCGGGCAATCATCCCGCACGAGGACCTGCACGTTGCCCGCCTACTGGAGATCGTCACCGAGCCGAAACCGGAGAAATCCTTCCACAAGCAAAGCGATTCTTTTTTCGATTTTGTGGTGGTCCCGCAGGGCATCCAGGGCTATGTCTGGGACTTTCCGGCGGTCGAGAAGGGCAAGCCTGTACGGGTGCGCGGCATCTACGATAGCAACGTCCTTTCTTTCAAAGCCGACGTTCCGCTGGCCTTTGCCCTGGACGAGGAGTTCGGGCGGCACGGACTGCATCTGTCCGATTACAAACTGGAAGGCGCCCCCATCCGCTGGTTCGATGCGAAGAGCGATTTCTCCGCGCCGCGTGTCCTGCTGGTGGGCGACGCGGCCGGTGTGGACGCCCTGTTCGGTGAAGGCATCAGCATTGCCCTGGGGTACGGCGGGTTTGCCGCACAAGCCATCCAGGACGCCTTTACTAAAAAAGATTTCTCCTTCCGCGGCTACAAACGGTCCATTCTGCAAGCCGAACTGGGCAAGGCCCTGAGACGACGCACCTGGATGGCCAAGCTCTTTTACAGGTTGCGTTCCGCACGTTTCCAGGCCTTCATCTGGCGGAAAATGGGCTGGTTCATCGAATGGGCTGTGCGCGCCTTCTTCATCGAATGGACGCGCAGGCAGGAAAGATAAGCTATTAGAAATACGAATAGGTTCGAATGGTACGACCAGCTACCAGGTGATCAGGTAATCAGGTAATCAGGTGATCGGGTAATCACTGATCAGGAAGCAGTTGGTAATATAAAGTAGGCAGAAAGCAGCAATCGAACACTATGCTCTATCCCGTAAGAGATTCGGGATGAACTCTCGGAAGGGCACCGGGACGATGTTCGAAAACCGGGACTACTTCGCTGAAATGGACTTAATTAGAAATTCAAAGAGGTTCAAATACTGCTCGAAGCTTCCGGAGGATGCCGAAGTCGGGCCCCCTTCGGGTACTGCGCGGGGACGATGTCGGCGGGTACCTTCGGCGGGTACGATGTCCCCTTGCGGGGATGATATATTGCGCCCCTACCGTTTTATTTGTTTGAGGAAAGCGGGGGAATTCAACCCACGTTCCAATAAATACGTGACATAGCGCTGTAAAAGCGCCTCGACCTCGCTCTGGACCTCGGGAGCCGGCCGCGCCCGCTGCGCTCCGGCGTAGTCACTGCGCTGGAAGTGGCGCAGGTACTTGAGCGCCTCCACCGACACGCTCCAGACGCCCGGCAGAACTATTCCACAGGCTGGACAGAGCACACCGCCCTGGGCGGCAGAAAAAAACTGGTTTTCCGCCTTGATCTCCCTGCCGCAGTTGGCACACTCAAACAAATGCGGGCGGTAGCCGAGCAAATCCAGCAGCCGCACTTCATAATAACGGATCGCCAGCCAGGGGTCAGATTCCTTCTCCAGGCGCGATAGGGCCTCGGTCAGCAGGCGGAATATGTTGTAGTTCTCGGTATCGTCTTCGTAAGTGAACCGGTCGAGCAGTTCGGCAATATAGGCGGCATGGCTGGTCTTGATCAGGTTCTCATGGATGGCCAGATAGGCATCCACCGTATCGGCCTGGGTGACTATAAGCAGGTCGTGGCCGCGCGCCAGTTGCAGGGTCACGCGGGTGAACGGTTCCAGATGTCCCGCCTTGCGGGAGCGGATCTTGCGGGCGCCCTTGGCAATGGCGCGCACCTTGCCGCGCTCGCGCGTATAGAGCGTAAGCAGGCGGTCGGCCTCGCCCCAGTCTGCGTGGCGGAGGACGACAGCTTCAACACGGAAAGAACGTTGTTCGGCCATGGCACTCAGGAATCAGGTAATCAGGAACTATGTGATCAGGAAGCCTATCCCCTGATTACCTGATTCCTAAATCCCTATTTGCCTAAATCCTTCGGCGTAAACGCCCTTGGCAGCAGCCCGGCAACGGTGGTCTCCTGCACCAGGCGGCCTTCGCCATCGGCGACCAGTACAAGCGTGTCGAGACCGAATTCTGCCATCACCTGACGGCAGCCGCCGCACGGCGTCCCGCCATTGGGTGTGACCACCGCGATCACATCAAACTCCTTTTCCCCTTCCGAGACCGCTTTGTAGATGGCGACGCGCTCGGCACACATGCTGGTTGGGTAGGCAGCATTCTCGACGTTACAGCCGGTGAAGAGGCGCCCGGACTTCGTCCGCAGCGCCGCGCCGACCTGGTAGTTCGAGTACGGAGCGTATGCCCGGCGACGGGCTTCGTTTGCCAGGTCAATCAACGTGCGGCGTTCATCATCGGTCAGTTTAATCATCTTTCGCCTCGTTCAATTTCTTGATGGGCCGCGCCGGGACGCCGACCACCAGCGTATCCGGCTCCACATCCTTCGTGACCACCGCCCCCGCGCCGGTGCGGGAGCGCGCCCCAATCTTCACTGGCGCAACCAGCATGGTATCCGAACCGATGAACGCGCCCTCACCAATCTCAGTCTGGTTTTTATGGACGCCGTCGTAATTGCAGGTGACCGTCCCCGCCCCGATATTGACATCTTCGCCAATGATGGCATTGCCAATGTACGAGAAGTGCCCCATCTTCGTACCGGGGCCGAGAGTTGAATCCTTGACCTCGCCGAAGTTGCCCACGTGGACGCCCTTGCACAGGTGCGCCCCCTTGCGCAAACGGGCAAACGGCCCAATGCCTACGTTGTCTTCGACCACGGCCCCTTCCATCACGGCAGCCAGGATTTCACAGCAATCACCGACAGTCGTATCCTCCGCGATAGTATTCGGCCCGATGACACAACCTTCGCCGATGACCGTCTTGCCGCGTAGATAGGTATTCGGCCAGATGACCGTATCCCGGCCAATCTTTATACCCGGTTCGATGTAGGTCGAAGCTGGGTCCACGATAGTCACTCCCGCCAGCATGTGCGCCCGATTGATGCGCTGGCGCATGGCCAGCTCTGCCTCCGCCAGGTGGACGCGGGTGTTAATGCCAATCGTCTCCACCAGGTCATCGCTGACCAGCGCCTGCACCGTCAGCCCGGCCTGCACTGCCAGTGCAACCGTATCCGTCAGGTAATATTCACCCTTTTGCGTAGTAGTCCCGTTTCCAGCACGGGGCGAAACTTTAATTTTGTGCAGGGCTTCCCACAACCAATCGGCGGAGAAACAGTACGCGCCGACGTTCAACTCGTGGATGGACAATTGCTCCTCCGTCGCCGCGGCTTCCTCGATGATGGCCTGCACGCTGCCACCCGGAGCTCGGACCACCCGCCCGAACCCGCGCGGATCGGCCGCGCTGACCGTCAACATGGTGAGCGGGCCCTTGTTGGCTTTCTGGGTCTCGACGAGCCCCTCGATGGTCTCAGGGCGCAGCAGCGGCATATCGGCGTAGGTCACCAGCACCAGGTCGGTTTTGCCGCGCAGGATGGATTCGGCCTGCTGGACGGCGTGCCCGGTGCCCAGTTGCGGGTCCTGAATGACGCAGCGGGCCTTCTCGCCGAGGAACTCGCGCACCGCTTCGGCCCCGTGTCCGATGATGACAACCGGCGTCTCGCTGCTGGCGGCTTTCACAGCGGCCAGGGAATGGGCGATCATCGGTACTCCACAGACGGGATGCAGCACCTTCGGCAGATCGGAGTTCATGCGCGTGCCCTGTCCGGCAGCGAGGATAACAGCAGTAATTTTCATGGGCATCTCCTACTGCTTATAGCATATATCGATGAGCTTTCCTATATCGAAAGACTCGGAAATAACAAGATTTAGGTTCAATTTTTAACGCAGTACTCTGTAACCAAAAGGGCCTGCGCTGCCAGCATTAGAAATACGACGAGGTTTAAATAGGAGGAAAAAACCTCCGCCCTTCGGGCAGGCGGAGATCAAGGCTGGGGCGCCTGGATTCGAACCAAGATAATCAGCTCCAAAGGCTGACGTGCTGCCGTTGCACAACGCCCCAATGGTAATCCCGGTTCGAGCACGGGAGGCGGCGTGAATTGTATCACAGCCCCGGCGGCATGGCTAGGACTCATCGCCTTCGGCGGGGCCAAGGCCAAGTTGTTTAGCCTGCTCATAAGAGAGCATATCCGGTTTGGAGGGCGCTTTGTGCTTATCGGCGGCCTTATTCCAGAACTCGTTCACCTCGGCGGGTTTGAGTTTCTTTTTCGCATCCTTGAACAACGGCGCCAATTCTTTCATACTCTGCTCGACCACTTCCGTAGTCCCGGTTCGAGCACGGGGCAACGGAGTTGTAAGCGGTTCCTGGGTGGCAGAAGTGCCCTGGGCTGTCTCGCCGATCACTTGTTCAATATTCTTTCGCGCTGCTGAGAAAATGTCAACCGTTTTCAAACCCTGATACCCTTCGGTCCAGCGGATCCCCTTCCCGATGACCAGCATGGCATGTGTCAACCCAAACAAAGCAAAAACCAGATCATATTTGCCACCCTCAATAATGTACCACCTTCGGGAGGCAATTTTTTGGCCGATGAGACGCGATACCTTCTTTCCAGCGCTGTGAATTGAAAGCAAAGAAGAAATCAGGGCAACTTCGTTATCGTGGCCAAGGCCTCCGGCAAGGTCCCCGGCACGCGCCAGGATTCGACCGGTGTCATTTAGCAGGAGAACAGCGGTCGCGGCCAGTTCCTGGCGCAAGCCAGCCAGAAGGTCCGGAAGGCCGCGCTGGATCTCAGTATCATCAGCCGCAATCGGTTCAGGCGGCAGAATCGTCTCGACCAAATTCAGGTGACGTTCAACCGCGTCCAGGAAATCGGCCATCGGGACCGGTTTGATGAAGAAGGCATCTGCCCCGGCCTCGGCGACTTCTTTGCCCCGTGCTGGAACCGGGACTACCACGCGGATCTTGGGATCGGTCTGCCCGGTCACCAGAATGATCTTGGCCTGAGGCTGGTTTTTTTGCACCTTGCGCATTAATTCGATGCCCGACATTCCCGCCAGACGGTAATCAGAAACCAGCAGGTCTACTTTGTTGCGAGAGCTATAGAGAATGGCTTCCTCGCCGGATGGAATTTCAACCACCTCGAGTTCAACCTCAAGGGTTTCCAGTGTCGAGCGCAGCAGGCGGCTGACCTCACGTTGATCTTCTACAATCAAAATACGCTGTGGGGACATATGTTTCCCAAAAAGATTATTCCACCAACCAGCAAGCTGCCCAGTGATCCGGTTTAGATTCCTTGAAGACTGGTTCCTCGACCGAACACTTGTCAATCGCCACCGGGCAACGCGGATGAAACCGACAGCCCTTGGGCGGATTGAGCGGGCTGGGCACGTCGCCTTTCAGGATGATGCGGTCCCGCTTGATAGTCGGGTCGGGAACCGGGATGGCCGAGAACAGCGCTTTGGTATACGGGTGCAGTGCTTCGCGATAGAGATCCTCGCGGCCAGCCAGTTCCACCATTTTGCCCAGGTACATCACCGCCACACGGTCTGAGATATGTTCCACTACGCTCAAGTTGTGGGCAATAAACAGGTAGGTTAACCCAAATTCCCGCTGGAGGTCTTTCAAGATATTCAAAACCTGCGACTGGATGGACACATCCAGCGCCGAGACTGGCTCGTCGCAGATGATGAACTTGGGACGCAGGGCCAGGGCACGTGCAATCCCAATGCGCTGACGCTGTCCGCCAGAGAACTCATGCGGGTAGCGGCGGGCGTGATAATCTTCCAGACCGACTTTCTTCAGTATCTCCAGCATGGTTTCAACCCGCTCGCGGTGAGTACCAATGCCATGTATATTCAGGCCTTCCATCACCGACTCACCAATGGGCATGCGCGGATCAAGCGAGGCATACGGGTCCTGGAAGATGATTTGCATGTTACGGCGCATGGATTTCAATGCACTCCCCTTCAAACTAAGGACATCCGTCCCATCAAAATAAACCGAACCTGAAGTCGGTTCAATCAAGCGCAGCATGGCTCGTCCAACGGTTGTTTTACCGCAACCGGATTCGCCCACCATTCCCAGGGTTTCTCCTTCGCGAATAGTGAAACTTACCCCATCCACAGCCTGCACCCAGGCAACTACGCGCTGTAACAACCCGGAGCGGACAGGGAAATACTTCACCAGGTCTTTTACCACCACCAGATCTTTTCCAACAATAGGTTCGCTCGTCGCTGTCATGGTCATTGAGAACTACTCCAGTCTAATGTAATACTGCTTCTTGCATAAATGAGTCCATTGCAAAAAGGTCTTTAACACGAAGGACACGACGTACATAAAGGATAAGTGATAAAGGCTTTTCCTTCGTGCCCCTTCGTGACCTTTGTGTTTAGATGGTTTTTGCAGTAGAGTCATAAATACGTGAACTTTGAACGATCAAAATACAGTTAATTACAGCAATTTACTGCTTCTTGCATAAATTCGTGAACCTTGAACGATAAAAATACAGGTAATTACAGCAATTTTGGTTCACATCGTTATGCAGTACCCTGTCCCGTGCCCCGTCCGGGAACCGGGACTACCCCGCGGGAACCGGGACTACCACGTAGTACCTGCCGCCTTACCCCAATGGAGCGTGAGGTCCCGCCCGATCCTGATAAAGCCAACAGCGAACAATGTGATCGGAGCCCCGTGCTGGAACCGGGACTACCACGCCCCGTGCTGGAACCGGGACTACCACGGAAACCGGAATCAAATCTGGTTCGGTCTCTGTACAAATTTGTAACTGGTGTTCGATGCGCGCTTTGCACCGAGGAGCAAAGCGGCAGCCCGGCGGTAGATTAACCAGGTTGGGGACTGTGCCAGGGATTACTTCCAAACGCTCTTTGATCTTTCCCAGAATAGGGATGGAACCCATCAGCCCCTGGGTGTACGGGTGATGCGGGCTGGCGAACAGGGTCTTGACATCGGCTTGCTCCACAATCCGACCAGCATACATCACTGCGACGCGTTCAGCCATCTCCGCCACCACACCCAAGTCATGGGTAATGAGGACAACCGAAGCACCAACTTTGTCCCGTGCGGGAACCGGGACTACCTCGTTGCGTCCCGTGCCCCGTCCGGGAACGGGGACTACTTCGCGGGAACCGGGACTACCACTCCCCGTGCCCCGTTCGAGAACCGGGACTACTTCGAGAG
>JAPLGV010000432.1 GCA_026389975.1 Chloroflexota bacterium | reverse complement strand
ATGGTCCATTCCTTGACTATGCCCTTGGGGGACCACTTGTCCATTTTTTAACTTTAATTGTGAACCCCTTTATTGGGTATCCACTTTTCAAGTTTAGATGTGTCCACTTTTCAACTTTTCCCAACCCTGGCGGTCAACCCTGCGCTTCTTACTTCATTACCTTCTGCCAGACTGCCGCAGAGTTGACTTGTCTAAATATTGTTTTCTGGAAATTTTCCCACCGCGCCCGCTGCCAGGACCTGCCTGACTATTATCCCCCCATGCTTTCCTGCCGGCACTATTACCGCCATCTCTTCCTCAGCGGCCGCCTCGCCACGCTCTACTCCGCCCTTTATCAGGATTTCCTCACCCATGGAAAAGCTTATCTCGACTCCTATGTAAAGCAGGGTGGTTTTTCGATTACAGAAACGAGCCTACTTTTCGCCCCGGTCTGGACGAAACCTGGCAGGGGCGCACCGCCCTGCTCTTCATCCAGCAGGGACTTCAGGTTTTGGGTCGTATCTTTCATGAAAAAGAGCAGGAACGGGGTCGCAGATTCCCATCTTTTCGAATACCATCCATGAAGTCTTTTCAGGTTCCAACGGTGCTCGATCCACCGCTACACAATGTAACGAATTTCTCGTACACTCCCTTGGATCCTTCCATTCTTCCATCAGGACGTCGCAAATGATCATGACCCTCCTCCCAATCCCCATCAGCATCTCCTTTGGGGATCCTCAATCGAAATCCTTTCTTCCTCTGGTTCCATTGAACCCTTTGGCTTTTCTCCAGGTGAATTGACTTTCGAACGACTTGACATATAATGGAATGGTCTTTCTCCTTTCTGAAAAGGGTCGCACTCTTCTCATCCTGCTTCCTCCATATCCATCTTCCTTTGAGGGTACCCATGGACCAAAAACTCACGCTTGGCAGCAAATTCCGCTACGGATTGGCCGATCTGGGCTTTGCCCTGATCACCTCGGCCATGCAGTTCTTCCTGCTCTTCTATTACACCGACGTGGCCGGCATCGACCCGGCTCTGGCCGGCCTGGCTTTGATGGTCGGCAAGCTGACCTGGGACGCGCTCAACGACCCCCTGTTCGGCTACTGGTCAGACCGTACCCGCTCCCGCTTCGGCCGCCGGCGGATCTACATGCTGATCGGCGCCGTGCCGCTGGGTATCGCAGCCTGCATCATGTTCTCCCTGCCCAAGGGATTGACCGGCGCGGCGGCCTTCTTTGCCGTGCTTCTCAGCTTCTGGCTGGTCGACACCTTCCATACCATGACCACCACCCCCTACTACGCCCTGACCCCCGAGCTGACGCGTGACTACAACGAGCGCGCCAGCCTGACCTCGATTCGCATGGTATACAGCGTATTTGGCTACATCCTCGGGGCGGCACTGACCACCATCCTGGCCGGGATCTTCCAGGGGTCCGGGTTGAATCTGCAGCAGGCCTGGAGCGCCACCGGTGCGGTCTTCGGGACGATCGCTGTGGTTACCACGCTGGTCACGACCCTGTCGATCAAGGAACGGCCCGAGCTGGCCGGGGAGCCGTCCAAACTGCCGCCGGTCAAGGCGATCCTGATCCCTTTCAAGAACAAGCCGTTCGTCATTTTAATGATCGCTTTCATCCTGAGCAGTTTCAGCTTCACCGTGCTGACCGCCCTGGTGCCCTATTTCATCCAGTACCAGTTGAATATGAAGGATCAGGTCTCCTTCGTGCTCCTGGCCATGCTGCTGATGATCGGTATCTTCCTCATCCCGGCCAAACTGGTCTCGGATAAGATCAACAAAGGCCCGGCCTACGCGCTGGGTCTGTTCATCGCCTCGCTGGCCGTCATGACCAGCTTCTTCCTCCCGCATGCGTCCACCCCGCTGATCTACGTGGTGGCGGCGGTGGCCGGCCTGGGCTTTTCGGCCCAGTGGGTATTCCCGTGGAGCATGCTGCCCGACGTGATCGAGTACGACGAGAAAATGACCGGCGAGAGGCGCGAAGGAATTTACTACGGCCTGTGGGCCTTTCTTTCCAAGTTCACCGGCGCGCTTGGCGTGGCGGTGCAGCAGCTCGACGATTT
>JAPLGV010000452.1:8198-16528 GCA_026389975.1 Chloroflexota bacterium | reverse complement strand
GGCAGGTGGGCACGAAGGAAAAGCCTTCATCACTTATCCTTTGTGTACGTCGTGTCCTTCGTGTTAAAGACCTTTTTGCAGTAGACTCATTTATGCAAGAAGCGGTAGACCTGACAGGTTGTCGTCCCGTGCCCCGTCCGGGAACCGGGACTACGTCGAAAAGCTGTCAGATTTTGCACAACATCAAAGTCCCGGTGTCCTGCCGGGATTGAGGAGGCCTTTTGTGTTGGAACTCATTGAACGTATCCGCCGCGATGGCAAAAACCTCGGCAACGGCATCCTGAAAGTGGACGGGTTCATCAACCACCAGGTGGACCCGGCACTGATGGACGCCTGCGGACGCGAATTGGCCCGGCGTTTTGCCAATGTCGGCGCGACCAAGATCCTGACCGCTGAAATTTCGGGCATCGCCCCGGCCCTGACCACCGCCCAACACCTGGGACTGCCGGTGGTCTACGCACGGAAATCCAAGCCGATCACCATGCCTGATCAGGTCTTCCTGACCACGGCTCCCTCGCATACCAAGGGGCGGATGGTTGAATTGATCGTCTCGCCTGAATATCTGGCCGGCGGCGAAAAAATCCTCATCATTGACGATTTCCTGGCCTCCGGGGCCACCATCTGGGGCCTGGTCCGCCTGGCGCAGGCAGCCGGGGCGACCATTGTCGGCATCGGGACGCTGATCGAGAAGGTTTTCGAGGGCGGGCGCGAACTGCTCAAACCGATTGGTGTACCGATTGAGTCGCTGACGGTCATTACAGCACTGGATGGGAATCGCATCATCTTCGCGGATGAATAGCATTTTCCGTTTGCTTAAGCGGCCTTCCTTCTACCGGATTTTTATCTGGATGCTGAACCACGTCCCCTTTGCCATCCCCGTCAAACGCCTGCGGGAGACGGACTCCCTGCTGGCCTTTTTCCCCCCGAAGCCGGCTTACCCGTTCCACGTCATCATCCTCCCGAAAAAAGCCGTCCGTTCGTTTTCGGACCTGGAGCCTGCCGACCCATTCCTGGCGGACCTCGTCACCGCCGCGCAGAGTCTGGTTGCCGAGAATCATCTGACGGCGTATCGGCTGATCGTCAATGGCGGGGAGTACCAGTCATTCCCGCATCTGCATTTTCATCTCATTTCCAATGTAGGGGCAGGGTTTATCCCTGCCCAGGGGCGATCGCAAGGGTCGCCCCTACAGGAATGATTGACCCATGCACACTTCCATTGCCATCCTGGATTTTGGTTCGCAGTATGCCCAGTTGATCGCCCGCCGGGTGCGCGAGGCGCACATCTACTGCGAACTCTTCCCGTGGGACGCGCCTGCTGAAAAAGTGCTGGCGCTCCGGCCAAAAGGATTCATCCTCTCGGGCGGACCGTCCTCGGTCTATGCCGAGGGCGCTCCAACCCTGCCGGGCTACATCATTGAGTCTGGTTTGCCCATCCTCGGGATTTGCTACGGGATGCAGTTATTGACATACACTTTGGGAGGAAAAGTCAGCTCATCCACCGAACGCGAGTATGGTTCTGCGATCATCGAAATCCTAATTCCTAATCCCTTATTACCTGATCCCTCTTTCCCCGCCTGGATGTCACACGGCGACCGGATCACGGAAATGCCAGAGGGGTTCATAGCGCTTGCTAAAAGTAGCAACAGTCCCATCGCGGCGATGGGCGATTTTGTGCGCAAGTATTTCGCCGTGCAATTCCATCCCGAAGTCCATCACACGCCGAACGGCGCGGAAATCCTCAAGCATTTTGCGATGGATGTCTGTGGCTGCGTGCCGGACTGGACTCCGGCGTCCATTATCGAAGAGAGTGTGATCAGGATTCAATCTCAGGTTGGAGGGGAACGTGTCCTGGCGGCGGTCAGCGGAGGCGTGGATTCGTCGGTTGCGGCCGCGCTGGTGCATAAAGCTATTGGCGACCATCAGGTGGCTGTTTTTGTGGATACCGGTCTCCTTCGCCAGGGGGAGCCAGAACAGGTCGTCCGCACCTTCCGCGAGCAGATGGGCGCCGACTTGGTGGCGGTGGATGCCGCCGAGGAGTTTTTCGCCGCCCTGAAAGGCGTCACCGACCCGGAGCAGAAGCGCAAGATCGTCGGCGAGAAATTTATCCGGATTTTCGAACGCGAGGCGAAGAAACTCGGCGCGCCGCCCCGTTCTGGAACCGGGACTACCACGAAGTTCCTGGTGCAGGGCACGATTTACCCGGACGTGGTCGAGTCAGCGGCGCCGGACCGGAACAAGGCTGCGAAGATCAAGTCGCATCACAACGTGGGCGGCCTGCCTGAAGATATGGAAATGTCGCTCGTCGAGCCGCTGCGCTACCTGTTCAAGGACGAGGTGCGGGCGGTGGGAGAAGCCCTGGGCCTGCCGGAAAGCATGGTCTGGCGGCAGCCGTTCCCGGGTCCGGGATTGACCGTGCGCTGCCTGGGCGAAGTGACCCCCGGGCGGGTTGCCTGTTTGCGTCTGGCGGACTCCATCTTCACACAGGAGTTATCCGCCGCGGGGCTGCTGGGGAAAGGAGCAGGCACCAGCCAGGCGTTCGCCGTGCTGCTTCCGGTCCGCTCGGTGGGCGTGATGGGCGATGAACGGACGTACCAGGAGGTTTGCGCCATCCGGGCGGTGGTTACCGACGACTTCATGACCGCCGACTGGGCGCGTATCCCGTATGATGTGCTGGCAAAGGTGGCGAACAGGATTGTCAACGAGGTGCACGGAATCAATAGAGTGGTGTATGATATTACCAGCAAGCCGCCCGCCACGATCGAATGGGAATGAGGCGATTAATAATTTACGATTGAAGATTTTCGACATCGTACCCGCTGAAGGTCCCCGAAGTGGGAAGGGTATTGCCGATTGGAGTATTGAAGAATGAAAGATGAGATCGAACCTATCAAAGCGAAGTCGCCCGAACCCCGCCCCCCGGTCCCGCCCGCGCCGATCCACCCACTGGCCGCGCTGACGATCATCGTGCTGGATAACGTTTTCGGCTGGATAGAGCTTGTGCCTGGCGCCATGCTGGGCACAAGCCTGCTGGTTGGCGGGCTGGGCTTCCTGTCCACCCTGTTCGTCCAGCGTTACCTGGCGAAGGATGAATGGGGCGAGTCGCTGGCAAAGGGATTGGTCATGGGTATTATTGCCGGTGTGCCTTTCCCGGTGACCGGGACAGCGGTTGGCGCCATCCTGCTTGGCTGGGCCGGGGCGAACCAGTGGATCAAACTCCCGGCGCGCACGCGCCCAGAGCAACTCCCCGCATCGGAGGATGAAATCGTAGATGTGGAAGTCAAGGATGTTAAATAAAGGGTACTGCGTCCCGTGCTGGAGCCGGGACTACCACGTAAATATTTGAACCAAAATTGTCGTTATTCCCCTGCTTTTTGGCTGTTACAGTTCAAAAATTTAAGCAAGGAGCAGTATTTGCTTAAAACTAATCCGAAAATTATGCTCTAGGCGGCGAGAGCAATTTTGGATAGATTCTTAACTAATCGCTGCACCAGATGCGTAAATTCCTGGCGGTATTCCTCAGCGTTTATCTGCTTTTTGCCGGGCTGAACCCTGCCCGCGCCCAGAGTGCGGTGCGCCTCAGCCTCTATACCCTGCAAACAGCATCTTTCCCGGCTATGACCGCCGGGCTGGATGTGTTTGATGCGACCGGCAACTTCGTCACCGGTCTCACGCCCGATACAGTTACCCTGCTCGAAGATAACCAGCCCCGCCCGCTCAACAGCCTCGAAGAACTCCAGCCGGGGGCGGAATTTGCCCTGGCGCTGGACCCCGGCCCGTATTTCGCCTATCGGGATGCCAACGCCGTCAACCGTTTTGACAAGATTGTGCAAGTGGTAAAGGAGTGGGCCGCCGCGCATCCCGATTCGCTGGACGACGACCTGAGCCTGCTTCCCACCGGCGGGACTCCGGCCACGCACCTGGCGACAACCGCGGCTTTTTCTGACGCCCTGACTGCTTACCAGCTGCTGAGTCTTGTCTCAAGCCCGGAAACCCTGTCACGTGCCCTGGATGTGGTCTCTGAACCCACTTCCCAGACCGGCAGGAAGCCCGTCGTGCTGTATATTACCTCCGTACCGACGGAGGGTGACTTTCCGGTTCTTCAAAACCTGACTCAGCGCGCCGTGGCCGAGCATATCCGCGTTCACATTTGGATTGTGGCTTCGCAGGATTTCTTCTCCACTTCCGGTGCGACGGCCCTCAAGGATCTGGCAATCCAGACCGGCGGACAGTATGTCTTTTTCTCTGGCGAGGAACCGTTGCCCAGCCCGGAGATGTACCTCGCGCCTCTGCGCCATGCCTACCGCCTGGAGTATTCTTCCGGCATCCTCACCTCCGGCGGACATACGCTGACGGTGCAGGTCAACCTGAATGGCGAGATGGTCACTTCTGCGGCGCTGCCCTTTGAACTGGATGTTCAGCCGCCGAACCCGATCCTGCTCGCCCCGCCGGTGCAGATTGTCCGCACAGCGCCGGATGAGCGCACCACTGCGGCCTCGTCTTTTCTTCCCACCCAACAGCCGATCAGCATCATTATCGAATTCCCGGATGGACGGACGCGTCCATTGGTCCGTACCGCACTGTATGTGGACGGCGTGCTGGCGGATGAGAATACTGCCGAACCGTTCGACCAATTCACCTGGGATTTGAGAGGCTACGCGGCCAGCGGCCAGCATATCCTGACATTGGAAGCCGTGGATAATTTCGGCTTGAGTAAGGTCAGCCTGGGCGTACCGGTGCTGGTCACCGTTGTCCGGCCGCAGGATGGGTTGCTGCCCTGGCTGTCCCGTAACAGCCTGTGGGTGGCGCTTGGAGCAATCCTTTTCGCCGGGGGGGGGCTGGGCGTGATACTCTCCCGCGGTCGGGTAAAAAAACGTCGTTCGGCAATAGTCAGCCGCGGGTCCCGCGTGGTAGTCCCGGTTCCAGCGAAGCAGTCCCGGTTCCTGCACGGGGCACGGGGCCGCGACCCGCTGACCCAATCCGTCCAGACCGGGGGAGGGAAGCGCGGCCTCCGCCTGCCGTGGACGCGTCCGGCCAAACCATCTGATGCCTACCTTGTCCGCTTGAAGGACGATGGCCAGCCGATTACTGCGCCGTCCATCCCCATTACGATTCCGGAGATGACCTTTGGCTCAGACCCGATCCAGGCCACGCGCATTTTGGACGACCCGTCGGTCTCGCCATTGCATGCCCGGCTCAAAGAAGAGCATGGCGAGTATATCCTTTCTGATGAAAAATCCGTCGCCGGGACGTGGATTAACTACGAACAGTTAACAACTCCCCGCCGCCTGCAGCACGGTGACGTGCTCCACATTGGGCGGCTCTCGTACCGATTCATGCAGCGCAAGCCGCCTGAACGTCCCACACCGCAAGTCATCCCAACGACGAGGTAGTCCCGGTTCCAGCGAGGTAGTCCCGGTTCTCGCACGGGGCACGGGAAGAAATGATCCACACAACAAATTCTCCCCTGGAAGTTGCCGCCGTAACCCATCCCGGTATGGCCGGCAAGCTGAATGAAGACCGCTTTGCCGTCTCGTCCTACCGTGTGAGCGAAACTGACGCCACGCCATCGGTGTTTGCCGTTGTCTCGGACGGGATCGGCGGGCGCCGCGCCGGGGAAGTGGCGGCAGAGATGGCTGTTGAGACCATCAGCCACATGGTGGCCCAGTCCGACATTCGTCATCCGCTGGCTATTCTCGATCATGTCATCCAGGCCACCAGCGATGCAATCGCATCGAAAGCCAAAGACGATACCCAGCGTCTGGGGATGGGCACAACCTGTGCCTGCGCCTGGGTCATTGGCAGCCAGTTGTTCATTGCTTCAGTGGGGGATTCGCGCGTCTACCTGTTGCGCAACGGCAGCCTCATGCAGTTGACAGTGGATCACACCTGGGTGCAGGAGGCTGTGGAGAAAGGCATCCTGGGCCCGGAAGATGTGCGCAACCACCCGAACGTGCACGTTATCCGCCGCTATCTGGGTTCCTCCAAAACGCCTCAGGCGGATACCCGTCTGCGGCTGGCGAAAGACGAGACCGACACCCAGGCGTGCTCCAACCAGGGACTGCGCCTGCTCCCCGGCGACCTGCTCCTGCTGTGTACCGATGGTCTGACCGACGTGGTGGAGGATGCCGACATCGAACCGACGGTGCGCGGTCTGGAGCTCCAGTCTGCCGCGCAGGCGCTGGTGGATCTGGCCTGCTCCCGCGAGGGGAATGACAACATCACCGTGGTGCTGATGCTCGTACCCTGGGAAGGCCCAACGAAAAAGAAAAGCAATTTCTGGCATTGGGCGTTGTTGGGATTGGCAGTCCTGATTCTGCTGGCGTTGGTCATTGTCTTTGCAACCTGGGCGGCTTTTAATTTCATCCTTCCGCCTGCCGCGACTCTGACGCCACCCCCATAGTTCTTATTACGTGGTAGTCCCGGTTCCAGCACGGGACGTGGTAGTCCCGGTTTTTGTACGGGACGTGGTAGTCCCGGTTCCAGCGGGGTAGTCCCGGTTCCCGCGTGATAGTCCCGGTTTTAGCACGGGGGACGGGGCACGGGACCCCAGCGCCACGGCAATTCCCAGAGAACCAAAATATCTATGGGACGGGCAGGGGAGCCGCTTCTATTTTGTAAATACGACATTACTACTTTGGGCTAACACAAGCAAAACTCACATCTGTCAAAACTCACATCTTGTTATTTTCCCATAATAGCGTATACTCCTCACCGCCAAAATCTTACGAGGTAGTCCCGGTTCCAGTACGGGACCAAGAGGTAAAAAATGACCGCTCCACTGCAAGAAAAGGAAAACGATCAACCTCCCAGTTCAGCCCCGCGCCCGGCGCATCCGTGGCGGGTGGCCGTGCTCGCCAATATCAAGGCGCACGGAAAGTCCCTCCCAGCGGTTGTACCTCCAGATGCCGGCGCGGACTACGATTACATCGAGACCATTGACCAAATCCGGGCTGCCATCGAAACCGATGGTCACCAGACCGTCTTCATCCAGGCCGATAGAGATCTGCCTTATGCACTGAAGGAAGCCCGTCCCGACATTTGCTTCAACATTGCCGAAGGATTAGGGGGCGATGCACGTGAAGCCCAGGTTCCAGCCCTGCTGGAAATGTTCAAAATCCCTTATTCCGGTTCGCGCGTTTTGACCAATGCCATCTCGTTGGACAAAACGCTAACCAAACGCATCTGGCGTGACCGGAACCTGCCTGTGGCTCCTTTCCAGGAATTTACCTTTGGTGATGAACCGCTGCGCCCCGAAATGCACTTCCCACTCTTCGTCAAGCCTGCCCGCGAGGGCACCGGCATGGGCGTGAACGAAAAAGCCATCGTCAACAACGAGGCCGAACTGCGTGAGCGCGCCGACTACGTCATCCGCCTGTACCATCAACCGGCCCTGGTCGAGGCCTTTTTACCGGGCCGCGAGTTCACGGTCGGGATCATGGGCCGCTTCGATACCGTTCTCTACTCCCGCCATCCCGAATGGTATGAAAAAGATGGCTTCCTCCGTCTGCCCATTCTGGAGCTGGACAGCAGCCATTCCATCACGCCCGGCATTTATGGCCTGGAAGCCAAGGCCCAATCGGTTGGCTCGGAAGGAGCACCCGGCTACCTCTGCCCGGCCCCGCTTGACCCTGAACTGACAAAGAAACTCCATCGTCTGGCCTGGCGGGCGCATGTGGTCCTGGGCGCGCTGGACATCTCCCGCACCGACATCCGCCTTGGCGCTGATGGCCAGCCGCGCCTGCTGGAGATCAACCCCCTGCCAGGTCTGACCCCTGGCTATAGCGACCTGTGCATCCAGTGTACCGCCCAGGGGATTTCCTACGAAGACTTGATCCTGGAAATCCTTTACCTGGGTGCTTCACGCTGGAACATGCTCGTGCCGCGCGATATTTCGCTGCCTCAGAAGAAGAAAACCGACCCTCTGAACGGGGCCGCCAAAACGACAAACGGGAAATAGTTGCTCACAGGGTACTGCGTCCCGTGCCCCGTCCGGGAACCGGGACTACCCCGCTGGCATCGTCCCGACGCTCTTACGGGAAACCGGGACTACCACGTAAATATTTGAACTCACAGGGTACTGCACAAAGATGTGAACCAAAATTGCTGTAATTACCTGTATTTTGATCGTTCAAAGTTCACGTATTTATCCAAGAAGCAGTAAATTGCCGTTTTTTTTCTGCGTATTGGCTGCTACGGTTCAGAAATTTATGAGTCCACTGCAAAAAGGTCTTTAACACGAAGGACACGACGTACACAAAGGATAAGTGATAAAGGCTTTTCCTTCGTGCCCACCTGCCCCCGGTATTTGGGGGTTCGTGACCTTTGTGTTT
>JAPLGV010000452.1:0-8151 GCA_026389975.1 Chloroflexota bacterium | reverse complement strand
TTGGGGGTTCGTGACCTTTGTGTTTAGATGGTTTTTGCAGTAGAGTCATTTATGCAAGGAGCAGTAAATTGGGCGACAGTCAAAAACTCGCCCACTATTTTTCGTTATGGTATAATTCGCCCGCCTTACGGAGAGGTCGCGTAGCTGGCTTAGCGCGCACGCTTGGAAAGCGTGTAACCCCCAAAGGTTCGCGGGTTCGAATCCCGCCCTCTCCGCCAAAAAAACGCCCCTCGCAAAGAGGGGTATTGTGTTTTCAAGCCGCAAGTTCCGGTTTTTGCGAAAGGCCGGGTTTCTGATATACTTGGGACGCACATGAAACCCAACCAAATTTCACATTCCATCTTTATTCTGGTTCTCGCGCTGATTGTTGTCACCTTCCTGGTCGGGACCCTGCGCACGTTCGCCCCGGCTCATGCGGCGACTGTTTTGGAAGACCTGGCCCAAAAGGCCGACCTGCCATCCGCAGATAGAATAACACCAACATCCACTTCAATTGCGGATTTCCCCTCACTCCGGCCAACTCCGACCCCGCCCCCAACCTCCCTCCTGCCGCCTCCGACTGACGACGCAACCTCCATGCCAACCCCGGCCCCGACGCTTACACCCACGGCCACAGCGATTCCCACCCCGCCTTCTGCCGATACTACCGGCATCATTGCTCTGGCCATTCTGATGGTAGTTGTGATGCTGGTTGGCATGGCTTGGGGCGGACGCAGCCCCCGGATGAAAAAAGAACCAAAAAAATAATCCTTATCGAACCATTGGGCAACTAAAGTGTCTATTTTTCCATCTATTTTTCCATTGACAATCTCGCTTTTCTGCATATAATCACGACCAATACTTGAAAGACGCTGAAGAGGACGAGTAAGCCTCGTACGGCGGGCCAGAGAGCAGGCGGTAATTGGTGAAAGTCCTGCCCGCACGATGGAGTTGAATGGACCTCAGAGTTGCAAGGCGAAAGGCGCAAGCCGAGTAACCCAAGCCGGAGCGGCCACCGTTATCAGGGCCAGGTCACTTAGCCAAGTGCGACGAGCAAGACTTGTCAAACCTGTAAGGCTAGCTGACCGACAAGAGTGAGGCTGGCTTTTCCCTGCGCATCATGCAGGGATTTTTTGTTAAGTCAACCTAATTCGGGTGGCACCACGGACTACGCGTTCGTCCCGTTCTACGGACGAACGCGTTTGTGTTTAACTCAGAAAGGAAACTGCCATGCTCAAGAAGCGTATTCTCACTGGTCACCGCCCCACTGGCCCCCGCCATATTGGTCATCTGGTCGGCACTCTGGAAGCCTGGGCGAAGTTGCAGGATTCCTATGAATGTTTCTTCCTGGTCGCTGACCTGCATGTCCTGACCACCGATTATGCTCACCCGGAACGCATCCAGGATAATATCTGCAATATGTTGGCCGACTGGCTGGCAGCGGGGATTGACCCGTCGCGGGCGACCATCATCTTGCAATCGGCAATCCCAGAACATGCCCAACTTTCCTTACTGCTCAGTATGTTGGTGACGGTGGCGCGATTGGAACGTGTTCCCACCTATAAGGAGCAGGTGAAAGAACTCAACCTCCAGCCCTCGCTCGGCCTGTTGACCTACCCGGTCTTGCAAGCGGCAGACATCCTCGTTTACAAAGCGAACACTGTCCCGGTGGGCGAGGACCAGTTGCCACACATCGAACTGGCGCGCGAAACAGCCCGCCGCTTTAACCAGACCTATGGGCAGTTTTTTCCCGAGCTTGAACCTCTGCTTTCCAAGTCCGCACGCTTGCCGGGAGTGGACAACCGTACCATGCATACTTCTTACGGGAACGCCATCTATTTACGCGATACACCCGAAGAGACGGCGCGCAAGGTGATGAGCATGTATACCGACCCGACGCGCATCCATTCCAATGATTCCGGTCATGTGGAGGGCAACCCTGTGTTCGTCTACCACGATGTTTTCAATCCGAACCCGGAAGAAGTGGAAGAATTCAAAGTCCGTTACCAGACCGGCAAAATAGGCGACGTGGAGATAAAGAAACGTCTGGCTGAAGTACTCAATACTTACCTGGCTCCGTTGCGAAAGCGCCGTGCAAAATTCATCGCCCAGCCCAAGATGCTCATGGGAATCCTGCATACCGGCACAGATCAAGCCAGACTCATCGCCCGGCAAACCATTGAGGAGGTCCAAACCCGTATGGGTCTGCAGAACAATAGCTCGGCCGAGTATGACAGCGTTGATCCGATTGCCGGTACTTTTTGTTAAACGGACTCTATCTTGGAGAAGTTGCCATGTTTTACATCGCTTTTCACCCGCCCTGAAGGCTCTCTCCTTTCGATGAACGAATAACAAATTCCGAATACCCATTCACAAAAAAGGAGATAACCCATGTCTGACCAAACCCGCTTTATGTTGAACGAAACCGACCTGCCAAAAAACTGGTACAACGTGCTGGCTGATAGCCCTATCCCGCCCGCCCCGGTGTTGAACCCGATGACGAAGGAGCCGATCACGCCGGAGTTCCTCTCGGTGCTGTTCCCGATGGAAATCATCCAGCAGGAAGTCAGCACGGACCGCTACATTGAAATCCCGGAGGAAGTGCGCGAGATTTACAAACTCTACCGCCCGACCCCGCTCGTCCGTGCCCGCCGGTTGGAAAAGGCGCTTGGCACGCCTGCACACATTTACTTCAAGAACGAGTCCGTCTCGCCGGTGGGCAGCCACAAACCGAACACGGCCATCCCGCAGGCTTTTTACAACAAAGTCGCCGGGACGAAAGCCATGACTACCGAGACCGGCGCCGGCCAGTGGGGTACCTCGCTGGCCATGGCCTGCAACTTCTTCGGCATTGACCTGGAAGTCTACATGGTCAGAGTCTCATACAACCAGAAGCCCTACCGGCGCATTTTCATGCAGACTTACGGGGCGCAGGTTTTTGCCAGCCCATCGGAGCGCACGGAATATGGGCGTGCCTTGCTCGCCCAGGACCCCGACAACAACGGCTCGCTGGGCATCGCCATTTCGGAGGCGGTGCAAATGGCGGCCACCTCCGGCGGGACGAAGAAATACAGCCTCGGCTCGGTGTTGAACCACGTGCTGATGCACCAGACGGTCATCGGCGAGGAAGCCCTCAAGCAGATGGACCTGGCCGGCGAATACCCGGATGTGGTCATCGGCTG
Organism: Chloroflexota bacterium; assembly: GCA_026389975.1. Taxonomy (GTDB): domain Bacteria; phylum Chloroflexota; class Anaerolineae; order Anaerolineales; family Villigracilaceae; genus UBA877. The sequence continues at coordinate 4,990 of JAPLGV010000452.1, read as the reverse complement.
CGTGGGCGGTGGCTCGAATTTCGCCGGGATTGCCTACCCGTTCTTGCGCCAGAACCTGAAAGACGGACAGCGCACGCGTCTATTGGCCGTCGAGCCGACCGCAACCCCTTCGCTGACGAAGGGCGCCTACACCTTTGATTATGGCGATACCGCCCAGATGGCCCCCATTGTCAAGATGTACACGCTCGGTCACACCTTCATGCCGGCCGGTATTCACGCTGGTGGTCTGCGTTATCACGGTATGGCTCCCAGTGTTTCGGCGTTGTACGATGCCGGGTACATAGACGCGATTGCCGTATCACAGATTGGAACCTTCGATGCCGCGCTGCAGTTTACCAACGCCGAAGGTATCCTCCCGGCTCCCGAATCCGCGCACGCCATCCGCGTGGCGATTGACGAGGCGCTGGATGCCAAAGCCAAAGGCGAGAAGCGCGTCATCCTGTTCAACCTGTCTGGCCACGGGCACTTTGACATGACTGCCTATCAATCCTACCTGAATGGCGAACTGGTGGATTATGAGTATCCAGCACATGCAATCGAGGAAGCCATGAAGGATTTGCCGCAGGTGGCAGTGGAAGCGTAGATCAAGAATGTCTGTGAGCCCCATAAGGCTCGCATTGACGTTGTATTATCGCGGCTTCCGCTTTGAGCCATAAATAAATGCAGGTCTCAAAAATTCTGGAGACCTGCAGTCGCTTTTGCTTCAGAAGAGAACCAAAAGCCAGAATATCGGGTCTTTGGGAATTCCCCTGTTAGAGGGAAGGATATGGGGGTGTTGGGCGGGCGAAGCCCGCCCAACACCCCCATATTTACCCCATCATCACGGCGATTCTCAGAAAACCAGAACATCTGTACGAATTCCGCCGTGTGGTAGAATACAGGGTGCTGTAAGCCACAGGGTACTGCGCAAAGATGTGAACCAATATTGCAGTAATTACCTGTATTTTGACCGTTTATAGTTCACGGATTGATAATAAGAAGCAATCACTATCTATGGAAACTAAGCAAGGTAAACTCCCCCCGCCTCCGGGTCTGGTCTCCTCACTGATGGCGGGATTTGATTCTGTAGCCAACCACATTGCGGTCATCCTGCCGCCGGTTCTGCTCGACCTGTTCCTGTGGCTCGGCCCGCACCTGAGTCTGAAGGAATTCCTCCAGCCGCTCATTGGCCGCTTGCCTTCGCTGGCGAGCGCTTTCCCATCCAATTTCCCCGACCTGGCCACCGTTCAGACGGCCTGGACGGGCATTGCGGATAAATTCAACTTGTTTGTCATCCTGCGCACGTTCCCGGTCGGGACCACCAGCCTGTTGAGTTTCGAGATGTCTGTGCAAAACCCGTTAGGGGTTCCGGTTAGCCTGGATGCCGGTCCGTTCATCGGGATCCTGGGCTGGGCATTATTCCTGGTCTTCCTGGGCTGGATAATTGGCGCTTGGTACTATTATTGGGTTTCCAAAGTGGCGCTTAAATCGGAAGTGCGTTCGCTCTGGAAATCCCTGAAACAGGCTGTATACCTTTCGCTCATCTGGATGGGACTGATGTTCTTCTTCGGGTTGCCTGCCCTGCTGGTGTTGTCGGTCCTGACGGCCATCAGTCCGGTTTTGGGACAGGTGGTGTTATTTGCCGGGGCGATGATCCTGGTCTGGCTGGTGATGCCGATTTTCTTCTCTGCGCACGGAATTTTTAGCTTGCAACTGGATGCACTACGGGCTATCATGAATAGCCTGCACATGGTGCGCTTCACCCTGCCCAATACCGGGTTGTTCTTATTGACGTTTGTGGTGCTCAATCAGGGATTGAACTTTCTATGGAATACCCCGCCGCACGACTCGTGGTGGACGCTGGTCGGTATCGGCGGGCACGCTTTCGTCTCTACGGCCCTGCTGGCGGCCAGTTTTGTCTATTATCGTGATATTAATGCCTGGTTGAAGGTGGTCTTAGAACAACTTCAACGGCAAACAACTTCAGTGAAAGCATAGTTTGCGATAGTCCCGTTTCTAGCATATCATCCCGAATCCCTCGGTTAGCCCCGGTTCTCTGACGGGGTACGGGACGGGGAGGAATTTATGGCAGTAAATGGAAGTTACACCGCAAAAGATATCCAGGTCCTGGAAGGACTGGAAGCCGTCCGCCGCCGCCCCGGCATGTACGTGGGCGGTACGGATATCAAGGCCCTGCACCACCTCGTCTACGAAGTGGTGGACAACTCGATTGACGAGGCCCTGGCCGGGGTCTGTACGCGCATCGAAATTGTCATTCATCCCGATTCGTCCGTCACCGTCACCGACAACGGGCGCGGCATCCCGGTGGACATCCACCCGGAGAAAAAGAAGTCCGCGCTCGAGGTGGTGATGACCGTCCTGCATTCGGGCGCCAAATTTGGCGGCGGCGGCTACAAGGTCTCCGGCGGGTTGCACGGGGTGGGCGTCAGCGCCGTCAACGCCCTTTCGGAGTGGTGCGAGGTGGAAGTCCAGCTCGACGGCCAGGTCCACTTCCAGCGTTACGAGCGCGGCTACCCGCAGGAGCCGGTCAAGGTCATCGGCAAGGCCAAAGCCGGCGTAACGGGCACGAAGACCACGTTCAAGTTCGACCCGCTGATCTTCACCGAAGCGCTCGAATACCGCTTCGACACCCTCGTACAGCGCTTCCGCGAGATGGCCTTCGTTACCCGCGGCTCCACCATCTACTTCCTGGACGAGCGCTCCAACCGTGAAATGACATTCTACTTCGAGGGCGGCATCACCTCCTTCGTGCGCTACCTGAACCGCAACCGCGAGACCCTGCATCCGGCGGTGCACGTCGAAAAGGATATCGAGGGGATCGGCATCGAATGCGCCGTCCAGTACACAGACGCTTACACCGAGTCCGTTTACTCGTTCGCCAATACCATCAACACGGTGGACGGCGGCACGCACCTGACCGGGATGCGGGCAGCCCTGACGCGCGTGGTCAACGATTATGCCCGCAAGGGCGGGCTGCTCAAGGAAGCCGACCCGAACTTCTCCGGCGACGACACGCGTGAGGGTCTGACCGCCATTATCAGCATCAAACACCCGGACCCGCAGTTTGAGTCGCAAACCAAAGTAAAGTTGATGAACCCCGAAGTGCAAACCTACGTTACACAGGTGGTGGGCGAGGCCCTCGGGACGTTCCTGGAAGAGAACCCGCAGGCGGCCAAGGCCATCATTGCCAAGTGTCTCACCTCGGCGCGGGCGCGTGACGCGGCCCGCAAGGCGCGTGACCTGGTCATCCGCAAATCCGCGCTGGAGAGTCTTACCCTGCCCGGCAAACTGGCAGACTGCTCCGGGCGGGATGCAACCAAGACCGAACTCTACATTGTGGAAGGCGACTCGGCTGGCGGCTCGGCCAAGCAGGGCCGCGACCGGCATTTCCAGGCCATCCTGCCCCTGCGCGGCAAGATTTTGAATACCGAGCGTGCCCGGCTGGATAAAATCCTGGGTAATAACGAAGTCAGGGCGCTCATCTCGGCCCTGGGCACCGGCATCGGCGATAATTTCGACCTCGAAGGCCTGCGCTACGGGCGCATCATCATCATGACGGATGCCGACGTGGACGGCTCGCACATCCGCACGCTGCTGCTGACCTTCTTCTTCCGCTACATGCCCACGCTGATTGACGAGGGTCACCTGTACATCGCCCAGCCGCCGCTCTATCGCCTGGCTTACAAGAACCAGGTCCATTACGCCTACAACGATGCCGACAAAGATAAACTGCTGAAATCGCTGGGCGTCAGCCCCGACAAAGTCAGCCTGTCGCGCTATAAAGGTCTGGGCGAGATGAACCCGCTGCAGTTGTGGGAGACGACCATGAACCCGCTCAACCGCACCCTGCTGCTGGTGACGGTGGACGACGCCGCCGAAGCCGACCGGACCTTCGACATGCTGATGGGCGACGCGGTGGATCCACGCAAGAGGTTTATCCTGACGCACGCCAAGGCCGTGAGAAATTTGGATATTTAGAAACGCAGTATCATAGGTCACGCTTTAAGCGTGACCTACAACTTGTAAAATCTGGCACTACCCTGCGTCATTCGGAGGGTAGTGTTTTATTAAATTGACCAATTTGATTATTATCTGATTTACTGTTATACTGAAATTCAGATAAACAGGAGTATTCCATGAGTAAAACATTGACTGCTCGAATTTCACAGCGCGGGGTGCTCACCCTGCCTAAATCGCTGCGCGAGAGTTATAAGCTCAAATCCGGCGACGTAGTGACCGTGATTGACTTGGGCGGGGCGTTCGTGATCAGCCCGCGCCGGTCGGAGGTAGACCGCATGGCGGACGAGATTGGCTCCGCCCTGGCCGAGCGCGGCGAGTCGCTCGAAAGCATGTTGACCGCCCTGCGCGAGGAACGCGAGAAGTATGGCCGACCGGCCTAAGGTTGTCTTCGATACCGGCGCCCTGTTTGCCGGGCTGTGGTCCGACTTGGGCGGGGCGCGCCAGATTTTGAAACTGGCCGAAGCGGGCTTGGTGACGCCTGCTGTCAGCCCGCAGGTACTGTCTGAAATCGAAAACAACTTGCGCCGCAAAGCGCCGGACCTGCTCGGGAAACTGGCTGTGCTGCTCGACCGGGTGGGGTTGGTTTTGGCGGGGACCGCACCAGAGTCCCGCTACGAAGCGGCCCTGGCGTTGACCGGTCACCCCGGCGACGGGCGTGTGCTGGCCGACGCTTGGGAGGCCGGGACCGATTTCTTTGTCACTCTCGATCGCCAGCATTTCCTGGATAACGAATCTCTGCGCGCGGACCTGCCCTTTCCGCTGGGCACACCCGGCGATTTCCTGCTCTGGTACCGTCAGAACTACGTCGAGAAAGCAGCCTGACCTCTGAGCAAGTGCTCCTCCCCCATTTTCTGACCCCTCTCTTTCCCCCCATTTCTGGTTTAGAAATGGGGGGATGAAAGGGGGGCAGGAGGCCGGGAGGGGGTCGCCGAAGCCGGCCGCACCTTCGACATGCTGATGGGCGACGCGG
>JAPLGV010000066.1 GCA_026389975.1 Chloroflexota bacterium | reverse complement strand
GACCAGCCGGATATCATCATCCTGCGCGTGCGTTAACTGTTGCGTGGCTTTCTGCTATAATGATTCTATCTTTTCTGTAATTTTGTGAGGAAACCTCATGACCATTCAAGCCCAGGTTAACCTTCGTTCAAGAAAATTAGGAGTCTTGATCCGTGACGCGCGTCTGGCGGCGCGTAGAACTATCCCGGAATGTGCGCGTACAATGGGAGTGACGGCAGGTATATTCCGTGCCTGGGAGGAAGGCCGCAGATCACCTTCGCTGCCGGAACTGGAAGTGCTGTCCTATGCCCTGAACCTGCCCCTGCGCCGCTTCTGGAGCAAGGACGCCACATCAGACGATGCGTCGCCCACCGAGGCCCTGAACCTGCCTGCGTTTGTTAGCATCCGCCAACGCCTGATTGGGGCACTCCTGCGACAGATGCGCGAGAAGGCCAGTATTTCACCACGCGCCCTCTCGGGGCTATCGGGCATCTCGACAGCGCACCTCAAGGCCTATGAGTTGGGTGAACGTCCCATCCCCTTACCTGAATTGGAAGGTTTGACCGCCTTGCTGGGCGGCCAGATTGAAATGCTCTTTGACCAGACCGGTCACATCGGTTTGTGGATGGTCCAGCAAAAAGCCATCCAGGATTTTTTGCAACTCTCGCCTGAATTGCAGAATTTTGTCTGCAAGCCGGTCAATCGCCCATACCTGGAACTGGCGATGAAATTAAGCGGCATGTCTACCGATAAACTGCGCTCAGTGGCCGAAGATTTACTGGATATCACATTCTGATATGGTGAACAAACTTTCCCCTCAGGAGATTGCAGACCAGGCCAAACGTACTTATATAGCCGGTGATTATCCGGCCACGGTACAGGCCTTTGCTGAAGCCGCGTCTGCTTATGCGGACGTGGGCGATGCGCCCATGTCCGCCGAGATGAAGAACAACGCGTCCGTGGCTCTGCTGCGCGACAAACAGGCCCAGGCTGCTTTGGAAGCTGCCCAGGGCACGGATGCGGTTTTCGCTGAAGCCGGTGATACTCGCCGTCAGGGAATGGCGCTGGCCAATCAGGCCTCGGCCCTGGAAGCTCTCAAGCGCTTCAAGGAAGCAATTGACTTTTACACCAGAGCTGGTGACGCCCTAGGAAAAGCAGGTGAAGTAGATTTACGTCTCGAAGTGATTCAATTGCTCTCCGCACTTTATCTGCGCCGCTTCAAATTTTTTGACGCGATCATCACTTTACAGTCCGGGCTGGCGGCTGTCAAGAACCCTACCCCGAAGCAGCGCTTTATGAAGAAGCTCCTGTTCTTCCGGCTATGATTGTTGGTGTGGATCTCCAGGTGCGCCCGGCTGTTCTGACCGACCAGCGCCAGATTGCCGATCTGATCCATTTCAGTTCGCATGTTCACCGCCACCTGGATTGGCGCAGTCCGCTCGATTGGATTGGCTCACCACCTTTCTTCGTGCTCGAAAGCCAGGGACAGGTTGTCGCTGCTCTGGGCTGCCCGCCGGACCCGCCGACTGTGGCTTGGGTGCGGCTGTTTGTAAACTCTGGCAAGATTCCTGTTCATGAATCCTGGCAGATGCTTTGGGACAGAGCACATGCTGAACTGACTCACAAAGGCCAATTCGTCACCGCTGCCATTGTTTTGCAGGAATGGCTTCACGACTTACTCCTTTCCAGCGGGTTCGCCAGTCGCCAGTCCATCGTTATGCTCGAACGTGACGGTGGAACTCCAGCCGAGATGGCTTTGCCGCCAGAGATTTCCATGCGGGCGATGATGCCGTTTGACCTGCCTGCTGTTGCCGAAGTGGATGCTCTGGCGTTCGAACTGCTCTGGCGGAATGCACTCCCGCTGTTGGAGCGAGCCTATCCACAGGCAGTATGGGCAACCGTTGCCGAGACGGATGGGCAGGTGATTGGCTACCAGCTCAGTACCCGCAATCCGCTCGGAGTGCACCTTGCCAGGCTCGCGGTCCGGCCGGCTGTGCAGGGAAAAGGATTAGGATATGCCCTGGTCGCGGACCTGATTCAGCAGGCTGGGCGGCGCGGCTTATCCCATCTGACGGTTAACACCCAGAGTGATAATGCTACATCGCTGGCACTTTACCAGCGGATGGGCTTCCGTGAAACCGGGGAACGTTACTCGGTATACCAGCTGCAAGTCTCATCGTGAGGAGATAATATGGTTAATCCTGAAGAGGCTGTCATCGTCAATGCCCTGGTGCGACAGGCGCTGGTTTCTGCCCAGGAAGTAATGGGCGAGAACGGACTGAATGCGGTTTTACGTAGTGTGGGCCTGGAGCGTTTTGTTGGCAATTTCCCGCCCAACGATACCAACCCTGGTATCAAAACAGTTGAATATGCAAAATTGAATGAGGCCATCGAAGCCTTTTATGGACGCGGCGGGAAAGGGATGCTGCGTCGCATAGGTAAGGCATCCTTTCAGTATGGCGTACGTGAGCAGGGCGCTCTGATGGGCGTGGCAGGTGTGGCTCTCAAGCTTATGCCGCAAAAAGGGCGCATTAAGTTTGTCCTGAACGCGATGGTGAACGCCCGGAAGAAGACCAACCCACAGGTGGATGCCTGGCTGGAGGATGAAGGCGATAAGATTGCTTATTGCGAATCCACCTGTGCCATCTGCCTGGGCCGCCACAGCGACCAGCCGGTTTGCCACCTTTATGTCGGTTCGGTAGCCGAGGCGGTTCGCTGGGCGACTGAGCAGAAATACGCAATCATCGAAACACATTGCATTGCCAAAGGCGATAAATATTGCCGTTTTGAAGTAGGAGAAATCAAAGCGTGAGCCCAGAATCTACCGCGCCAGCCATTTCAAGCCGTATCGTGCAGTTGTTTGTCGAGGCTGCCCTCCAGGAAGTTGGCGCGGAAAACATGCCACGCGTGTTGGAGATGGTTAGCCTGTTGCCTTCGGTGATCGAAAAGGATTCCCTTGACAACCTAAATGGTATGCGGTCGGCTGAACTTTACGCTCTGCTCCAACAGGCGCTGCGCCTTTTCTATGGGCGGGGTGCGCGCGGAATTTTGTTGCGAATTGGATATGGAATCTGGGAACGGATCACGACGCGGGCAAACTTCCTGGAGAAAACGGAACTTGAAGTTGTGCGCTGGCTCCCGGTCCCGGCTCGGCGGCGGCGCGTGTTGGACCTGATCGCAGGACGTTTTCGAGCTGGCGGGGGCGCGGCCTCCGTCCATACGCTCGATCTCGATTTACTGCTGGTGGATCACTCTGCGGCCGCTGCCTGTGGACAGTCGTCCGATGAACCGATTTGCTATGTTACTTTGGGAATCATCCAGGGTGCGCTTTTCTGGGCAACCGGTCAGGAAGCGGACGTGGAGGAAGTGACTTGCAAGGCCACAGGTGGGCAAGCCTGTGAATTCAAAGT
>JAPLGV010000040.1 GCA_026389975.1 Chloroflexota bacterium | reverse complement strand
TCCGGAGTGGTTTGAAACCGTAACCGAAGAGGAGAGCAATGCAATCCGTGAGCAAGAAAAAAGTATTGTTTCTTTGCACCGGTAACTCGTGCCGCTCGCAGATGGCGGAGGCGATCGTTAATTTTCGACTTGGCGAGAGATGGGAAGCAGTAAGTGCCGGGACCAGACCGGTAGGCTTCGTCCACCCAAAGGCGGAGGAAGCACTCGCTGAAATAGGGATCAGACACAACGGTCGGTCAAAACCGGCCGATGAATTCCGGGACGTGGATTTCGATCTGGTAGTCACAGTCTGTGACTCGGCTGCCAAGGAGTGCCCACTCTGGCTGGGCAAAGGCAAGCGTGTGCATCACAGTTTCCCAGACCCGGCAATAACGGATGATATGAACGATTTTCGCAAGGTGCGCGCTGCTATTGAGCGCGAAATCATCTTCCTGTTGGTGAACTATGCAGATTGATCCAAGGAGAAAAGAAATGGATGAAATAGGATTAAACGAGATCGAGGTTGCTTCACTGTCGGTGGTGCACGCCGCGGAGCGCGATTTTGCCGCCGCGCTGGCCGAGACAGCGCAGTTCAAGGCTTTCGAGCAAACCTACGAAGCATTGAGCCATGACACCACTGCCCAGCAAGCCCTGTCCGCTTACCGGGACAAGGTTGAGTCGCTGAACGTATTGTTGCAGCTGAATGCCGCCAGCGAAAACGAGCGCGCTGAGTTGGAGCGGCTGAGGCAAGATTATCTGACTCGCGCCACCGTGCAATCCTATGCTGCCGCTCAAGCCGACCTGACAACCCTTTGCCAACAGGCTGCCGGGATGATATCCGCAGCCATTGGCTTGAACTATGCCGCTTCCTGCGGCGCATCCTGCTGTGGGTGATGCCATGCCAAAAACTAATAATTTTCCCCCTGAATTGTACGTGGCGACGGATAACCTGATCCAGAATCTGCTTGCTTCAGAACCGTTCCTGGCATATCAAAAGTCCCGAGTGCAGTACAAATCCGACTCACAGGCGCATGGCTTGATCGAGCGTCTTTCTGCGCTTCAAGCCGAGTTGCGCCGCCAACAAACCAACGGCAGTGTGACCCAGGCGGACATTGATGAGCTGCGCGCTGTCCAAGCTCAGGTGCAGGCGAATGCCACTCTTATCGCGCACGCCAGCACCCAGCAGGAGGCGGTCAACTTTCTGCGAGAGATCAACCAGGAGATCAGCCAGTTGCTGGGCGTGGACTTTGCCATTCTGGCAAAACAGAGTACTTGTTAAGCAGGAGATTAGTGATGCCTCTATATGATTTTCAATGCAAAGATTGCGGCGAAGCCTTTGAAGTGCGCGCTACCATAAAGGAAAAAGAAGCCGGATTAGAGTCGGTATGCCCGAAATGTGGCAGCCATGAAGTGCGCCAGATGCTTACCGCCGCGCGGATGCTGCACGGCAGCAAAGAGTTCTCCCCGCCTGCCTGCGGTCCCAATGCTGGACCGGGGTGCTGCGGATGAGTGAGCCGATCCTTGTCCAAATCATCGGCGCGCCGATTGCCTGCAAGGAAGGTGTGAAGGATACCTGGCGCGAAATTGCAGAGTGGGCTAGCGGACAGTTACATCAGCGCTTTGGCGAGGGAGTGCAGGTGCAGTATTTTGAGCTGTTTGACCCGGCTTGTCCGCCCATACCGCCCGGCGTGCAGTTGCCGCTGGTGCTGGTCAATGGAGAAGTATTGAGCAGTGGTGGGAAAATTTCCGTGCCTATGATTCGAGTTAAAATTGAAGCCATCCTAAAGAAGGAAATTGCATGAACCGGAAAGTGCTTTTCTACGCACTGGCAACTCCTGCCGCCAGAGTGTGTTGCACATCCAAGATTTCAGAGGCATTATGCACATTTCTGTAAAGATTTTAGGTACCAAATCCCCCCAGCGCTACGCCGTCCGGCGGGCGGTGCTGGCAGCCTGGAACGAGCTGCTCCACGAACATCCCGGGTTGGAACTGGACATCCTGGAACTGAAGGAACTGCTGGAGATCCAGCGCTACACGCAGGTTTTCGTCTACCCAAGCCTGGTGGTCAACGAGCAACTGGTCTGCGTGGGCCGGTTCCCATCAAAAGACGATATACTTGGTTGGTTTCAACAAGCGCTTCAAAAGGAAGCGTAAAGAACCGAATCGGATGGTCAATCCATCCAGAGGAGATATACATGGACGAACAGTGTGATTGCAAGAACGGGGCCTGCGACTGCGGCTGTGAATGCTGCGGCGAAGGTAACGGCTTCGAGCGCCAATTTCTAACCAAAGCCGAGCAGATCGAGGAGTTGGAATCCTACTTGGCTGAGCTCAAGCTCGAGCTCCAGGCGGTGGAGGAGCATCTGGCTGATTTACGCAAGTAGCCTCATGAAAATAAGGGCGACCACCTCGGTCGCCCTTATTTTATAGCATTACCGCCCGACATTTGCATTAAGCGCGCAAATCTTTTGGAACCGCGAAGAAAGGACACTTGCACCTGCGCTGCACACCTGCCCTGGCGGGCGGTGCCAGGGAGTGCAGGTGAGAACGCGAAGGGGGGAATTACCTTGAAAACTTCGTATTTATTCGTGTCCTTCGTGGAAAAAGATTTTTCCATCTTCGCGATCTTCGCCTCTTCGCGGTGAATCTTTTGGTTGCGGCTGGAAGCCGCGCTATG
>JAPLGV010000319.1 GCA_026389975.1 Chloroflexota bacterium | reverse complement strand
GCATTAATTCTAACCACTTGATTTTTCTCTCTTTTTCACAACCCTCCCTTAGTTTATCTAACACATCTGAAGGTAATCTATCTTTCCACCATTTCTGATCTTTTACTCCAAATATTCCAATTAAAAATTATCTTAGCCCAACCTCTATTTTGTAAAGCAATTCGTAAGCAATGATGTTGTTATCTGGAATTGTAGACATGACTGTTTGCCTTTTGATGATAATTTTATAGCGGTTTACAGAATTTTGCTCTCTGATCACTGCTCACCGTTCTCCCACCACCCCAACAACTCACTCATCGCCAGACTTGGCGTCGCTTTGCCCTGCTGACTTGAATTCCACATTACGAAAAAAACTTCCATACTAGCCTCTTGACTCCACTCTACTCAATTTTGCCACCACCTCTTTAATTGAGTCTGCATTATGTATGCAAATTATACTTTGCTTTGGGCCAATTCATATTCTCGCTATTTTTCTATTTTGCGATATAATATCAGTTGTCAGACAACTTCCCCTTACATCGCAAGGAGTTTCCCGAAATGACCACGATAGATCTCACCATCCACAAAGACCGCCTTGCGTCATCCAGCGCGCCCGCGAGTGCAAGATTGTTATCCCCAAATTAAAACCTCCAAGTTTTTGGAAAACTCGGAGGTCTTTCGTTTCGTCCTTCCGCAAGCGGGGCAAAGAGTACCAGGTCTGTTCATGGATTTTTCAAACACTCATCGTGGTTGTCTATGTTGCGCACGGTCTTATCCTGTCCTGAGAATTCAAAGGAGAGCCGGTATTTCAGGTCTACACGGGCTTCATAAACCCCTGGATGCCGCCGGATGGGGTGAACCTGCAAAGATGGGTGGCGCGGGTCGTCATCGAGCAATTGCAATGCCTTTTTGACCTTCTTTTGTATTTCTTCTGGCAGGCGATCGTACGCTCGCACGAAACGCTCGGAAAAGATGATTGGCATGGCTATTCCTGCCGGTCGTGGTTGTTGAGGTAATTAATGGCCTCATCAATGTTAGCAAATTCCTTCACCCGCCCGGCCTTGATATCTTCATCGGCTTCGCGCTCGCCTGCTTGCCAGCGGGGCGTCCAGAAGTAAGCCTGGGAACGGTCAATCGTCACCTGGGGGGTCAAGCGAATGGAACCATCTTCTTCGACGGCAGCCACCAGCAGGTCACCTTCTTTCAGGTTGGCCTTGCGGCGCACGGCGGTGGGCAGGGTGATCTGCCCGTTGCTTCTGATTTGCAGTACCATTTTGGCAACGCTCCTTCCAGAATCTCATATTTACGAAATCTGATAAAGCGATTGTACCATACCGCCTTACGAACCACGAGTTATCACTGCTTCCTGTATAAATACGTGAACTTTGAACGATAAAAATACAGGTAATTACAGCAATTTTGGTTCACATCTTTGTGCAGTACCCGCGTAGGCTCTGCTTCTCAAGGATGGTATAATCCGAGTTGTCAGACAACTTCCCTTTTCCTCGCAAGGAGTTTCCCGAAATGACCACGATTGACCTCACCATCCACAAAGACCACCGCCTGCGCGCCATCCAGCGCGCTCGCGAGCGCAACATCGTCATTCCCACCTTCGCCCAGATGAAAGACCCGGCCAAAATTCCAGCCAATGTCAAGGAATCGCTGAAAGGCGTCGGCCTGTGGGATGTGGACCCGCGCAACCTGTTCCGCATCACCTGGTATAACGAACCGGTGGCCAAAGGCGGCGGGTTCGGCGGCGTCAACTACTTTGAACTGCCCCCCTCGCTGACCGGCGTTAAGGCGCGCATCGTCGTGCTGGTGGGCAAGTGGTTCCCGACTGGCGCGCACAAGGTGGGGGCGGCCTTCGGCTGTCTCGTCCCGCGGCTGGTGACGGGTCAGTTCGACCCGACGGCGCAGAAAGCCGTCTGGCCGTCCACGGGTAACTTCTGCCGCGGCGGCGCGTACGACTCGGCCCTACTGGCTTGCACGTCTATCGCCATCCTGCCGGAAGGCATGAGCAAGGAACGCTTCGAGTGGCTGGAAAAAATCGCCGGAGAGATGATCAAGACGCCGGGCTCCGAATCGAACGTGAAGGAAATCTTCGACAAGTGCTGGGAACTGCGCAAGTCCGGCCAGGACCTGATGATCTTCAACCAGTTCGAGGAGTTCGGCAACTACCTGTGGCACTACGAGGTCACCGGCCACGCCATGGAAGAAGTGGTGAAGCAGGTGGCGGGTCCGAAAGGCCGCTATCGGGGCATGGCCTCTGCCACCGGGTCCGCAGGGACGATCGCCAGCGGCGATTACATGAAGCAGGTCTTTCCCGGCAGCGTCATCGTCGCCAGCGAAGCCTTGCAGTGTCCCACCCTGCTGGAGAACGGTTTCGGCGCCCACCGCATCGAGGGCATCGGCGACAAGCACGTGCCGTGGATCCATAACTCGAAGAACACCGACATGGTGGTGGCAATTGAGAACGGTTTTGGCGCCCACCGCATCGAGGGTATCGGTGACAAGCACGTGCCGTGGATTCATAACTCGAAGAATACCGACATGGTGGTGGCAATTGACGACAATGCCGTGGTCAACATTGCGCGCCTGTTCAACGAACCCGCCGGACGCAAGTACCTGGCCTCGAAAGGCGTGCCCGAAGCGGTGGTCGGGACCCTCGACCTGCTCGGGTTCTCGGGTATTTCCAACGTCCTGAGCGCCATCAAAGCCGCCAAGTACTACGAGATGGGCGAGGATGACATTATGGTCACGGTGCTGACCGACTCGATGGAACTATACCAGTCCCGCCTGCAGGAAATGCACACCGAATTCGGCGAGTACACCGCCGAAGACGCCGCCGCCGACTTCGCCCGTTACCTGCATGGGCAGTCCACCGACAACCTGCTCGAACTGCGCTACACCGACCGCCGCCGCATTCACAACCTGAAATACTTCACCTGGGTGGAACAGCAGGGCAAGACCTATGCTGAGATCCAGTCCATGTGGCAGGAACCCGATTACTGGACGAATGTCCAGAAGCAGGCGGATGAGATTGATGCGTTGATCACCGAATTCAACGCCGAAGTGGGCATCGCCTGAACAAGTTTACGTTCCCAACTGGTCGTCGCGGGGTTATTAAATCTCAGACGACCAGTTCGTTAATTGAGAAAATTGATATAACCACGAAGGACACGACATTGTACCCGCGCAGTACCCGAAGGGTGAAGGGTGCCCGACTTCGGCGCCATAACGGTGTCAGAGGTCTCCCGGCTTCGGCATCATCCGGAAGCTTCGAGCAGTATTTGAACCTCTTTGAATTTCTAATTAAGTCCATTTCAGCGAATTTTGCAACATAACGGAGTCCGAAGGCTCCAGATATCTCTTTGCCCACCTATTATCATATAAGGGTAATTTGCATGAAGGTTAATTCGAAATAATGGGTCGTTTTTCCGCCTTTGTGTTCCTTCGTGAACTTTGTGGTAAGAATATCCCTGTTAAAAATGGGGAAGCCATCATTCCGGATAAAACACGTGGAGGGTAAGATGCAGGTGTTCCTGTACGCCATTGGTTTTGGCTTGTTAGGGTATATCTCCGGATCCCTGCCGTTCGCCATCTGGATCACGCGCCTCGTCAAGGGCGTGGACGTGCGGGATGCGGGCTCCGGTCATGCCACCACCACCAACACTATCCGTCAGGCGGGATTCCTGCCCGGCGCCCTGGTATTCGTGCTGGATGTGGCCAAAGGCTTCTGCCCCACCTGGCTGGCGCTGCACTATGCCCCAGCGGCGTGGATCGTTCCGCTGACGGCCGCGCTGGCGGTCATCGGGCATTGCTGGCCGGTATTGGCCGGTTTGCGCGGCGGCATGGGCCTGGCCACCGCCAACGGCGGCATGATGGCCGCCGCTCCGCTCGCCATTCTCATCACCTACGCGCTGCTGATCGCGCTGACCCTGCTCATCCGCCATAGCGCGCGTGCCAGCGTGATTACCGGGATCCTTTTTGCGCCGTTGCTGTGGCTGGCCGGATTGCGCGGCCCGGTGCTCTGGATCGGGGCGGCGGTGGGCGTGGTGATCGCCTTCCGGTTCCTGATCGACTGGAACCGCAAGTACCGGGAACTTTGGCTGGACCGGGAGAAAAAGCCGTAGAAGTGGGATTGGCTTACCGGTTCTTTCTGGACCCTGAACCTGTGACCGCGGCTGGAGCGGTTTTCCAGCTTCGGCCTTTTTTTAACGTGAATTTCGCGTTGAGTCTTTTACTGTTTTGGTGTAAAGTTAACCCATGTTGGCTTCCACCTCCCTCGTCCTGGTCTGCCTGCTCCCGTCCCCGCGCGACCTGGAAATTGCGCGCCTGCTGGGCTGGTACCGTATCCCGTTCCGCAGCGCGCCCAAAGTGGTCGCCGTGGACTACCTGGCTTTTTACCAGCCAGGCAGTTTCGGCGAAGGGGCCGAGCGCATCGAGTGGATGGCCCCAGTGCGCGGCCATGAACTGACCACCCGCGCCGAACTCCTGAGAGACGAGTCTGACCATCCGCGGGCAGGCGAGGAATATTTCAAGATCCAGCTTGGTCCGCTGGAGAGGCTGCCGCGCCCGGTCATGGCGGACAAGTGGAAGCGGCTGACCTTTCTCTACACAACAGGGGAATATTTGCTCAAAGCCCAAACGCTCAACGATCTGGTGGTGCAAAGCGACGAGCGCCAACTGCTCTGGCAGTCGCTGCGCGAGCGGGCCGAGAATGAGCAATTGTATAAAGCAGATTTACCGGAAGCGGATATCCCGCCGGAGGTGTTGATCGCCTTGCTCGGCATCCAAGAAGTCCAATCGCCTTATGATGCAAAGGAACAGGAAAATGGCAATATTGATTAAAGGCGGCATGCTGGTTACTGCTGAAGAATCATTCTCTGCCGATATTCTGGTTGAGGGCGAGAAGATTTTACAAATCGGGCCAAACCTGCAAGTTGCGGAAGCCGAGGTTGTGGATGCCACCGGTAAGATGATTCTCCCCGGCGGCGTGGACCCGCACGTCCACCTCGACCTGCCCATGTTCGGAACGGTCTCGTCGGATGACCATTACACCGGCACGAAGGCCGCTGCGTTCGGCGGAACCACAACGATCATTGATTTTGTTTCACTCGATTTTCCCACTCTGCGTGAGTCAGTTGACAAGTGGCATGTGAAGGCGGAGAAAGCTGCCGTGGACTATTCCGCTCACATGAACCTGACCCGCTTTGATGAGAAGATCGCC
This sequence comes from Chloroflexota bacterium, assembly GCA_026389975.1. Lineage (GTDB taxonomy): Bacteria > Chloroflexota > Anaerolineae > Anaerolineales > Villigracilaceae > UBA877. The sequence goes on along the minus strand of JAPLGV010000319.1, from coordinate 1,276 downwards.
GCCGAAATCCCGTCCCTGCGTGGGATGGGCATCACCACGCTAAAAGTTTTTACCGCCTACAATGGCCGCCTGCGCCTGGACGACGGCAATATCTTCAAGGCTCTGCGGGTTGCACGTGACAACGGCATGCTGGTCATGCTCCACGCCGAGAACGGCGACGTGATTGACATTCTCGTCGCTGAGGCCTTGGCGGCCGGTCACCGGACTCCCGAATGGCACGCCAGAACCCGCCCGGCCTGGGGCGCGGTCGAGTCAGCGCTGCGGGCTTTTGCCCTGGCCGCCAGCGCGGATGCACCGCTGTACCTGGTCCACATGAACACGGGCGGGGAGGTGGACATGCTCCAGTATGCGCGCGAGCGCGGCCTGAAGGTGATGGGCGAGACCTGTCCGCAGTATCTCTTTTTTACCGAGGACGACCTGCGCCGCCCGGACGGGGCGAAATGGGTCTGCTCGCCACCCGTGCGGATGAAAACCGATAACGCCCGTCTGTGGGAAGGCGTATCGGGTGGCACAATCCAAACGATTGGTACGGACCATTGTCCGTTTTTCTTCGATGGTACGAAGCCGATACTGTACGAGGGGAAACCGGTTGCCATCCCCGGCAAGGAACTCGGTGCGGACGATTTCACCAAGATCCCCAACGGCCTGCCGGGAGTGGGCGACCGTCTCCCGATTCTTTGGACGACCGGCGTTGGGTCCGGGAAGTTGACAGCCAACCAGTTCGTGGCGCTCACATCCACCAACCCGGCGAAAATCTTCGGGCTATATCCGCATAAGGGTGCGCTGCTGCCCGGTTCCGACGCGGATATTGTTATCTGGGACCCACAGAAAAAAGTGAAATATGGCGTAACCCTCTCCCACCAGCGCACGGATTACAATCTGTACGAAGGCTGGGAGTTGACCGGCATGCCCGAGAAGGTTTTCCTGCGCGGGCAGTGCATTGTGGATGGCGGACGCTGGCTGGGGAAGGCAGGCAAGGGCCAGTTCCTGCCACGCCGGCCGGGGGCGCCTGTCTTGTAGCGGGGAACAAAATGGCTGCCAACGGCATCATTGGGGTAAGCCTTACCTGTCTTGGAAAGGAGAAAATGATGAATAAGCGCCTGTATGTCCTCTTCACCGCCGTGATCATCTCGGCCCTGCTCTTGTCCGCCTGCGGATCTGGGAAAGTGGCCAAGTCTAAACTGGAACGCGTCTCGAACCCGAACGTGGCCACCCGGGACCTGGAGCAGTTGGTCGCCGGGAACACCGCCTTCGCCTTCGATCTCTATCAGGCGGT
>JAPLGV010000055.1:7188-9335 GCA_026389975.1 Chloroflexota bacterium | reverse complement strand
ACGGTGCGCCGCGAAGCCGCATTTGGGGCGCAACTGGGCTACACCGGCAAACAGGTCATCCACCCGGTGCAAGTCGGGCCAGTGCTGGAGGCTTTCACGCCAAATGACGAGTCAATTGAAAAAGCCAGACGTCTGGTGGAGGCTTTCGGAGCCCATCAGAAAGATGGTAAGGGTGCATTTGCGCTCGACGGGAAAATGATTGACATGCCGCTGGTCAAGGCCGCGCAGGGTGTGCTGGAGCGGGCGCGGTCAGCAGGTAGGATTTAGAAAACCTATAAAGAAGGAGAAAAACATGACAGGCCCAATGTCTACCGGAACCTGCAACCTGTGCGGGAAAGGATTTGCTAAGAACATTATGTCCCGCCACCTCAAGAAATGTCTTCAAGAGCAGGCCGCCTCTCCAGGCGGAAAAACTCAAAAGACATTCTGGATCAACGTCTGGGGGACGTACCTGCCCGATTACTGGCTGCACCTGGAAGTGCCGGCCTCCGCGAAGCTGGCGGATCTCGACCAATTCTTGCGCGATATCTGGCTGGAATGCTGCGGCCACTTGAGCGCGTTCTCCATTAATGAGCAACGCTATGAAGTCAGCGTTGATCCGGATTATGATTACTGGGGAGAGAGACCCAAGAACATGAAATCACGGTTTTACACCGTGTTAAAGCCTGGGCTGAAGTTCGATCACGAATACGATTTCGGCACGACCACCGAGCTATCCCTCAAAGTGGTGGCGGAACAGGAAAGGGCTGGCCAGAGTAAAGAAATCCGTGTGCTTGCGCGCAACAACCCACCCGACATCCGCTGCTTCAAATGCGATAAACCGGCTACGCAAGTATGCAGCCAGTGCATCTACGAGGGGCCAAAGGCCTGGCTGTGCGAACAGCACGCCGAGAGACACAAATGCGGCGAGGATATGTTCCTGCCGGTCGTCAACTCGCCGCGCGTAGGCCAGTGCGGCTACACTGGTGGCGCAGACTTCGGTAATGAGTTCTAGCTCATCCGAGAATGCTCTCCATCCTCTTCGGTCTCACCTCCGCCCTGACCTGGGGGGCGGCAGATTTCTGCGGCGGATTGGCCAGCCGCAAAGTCAAAGCCTACCAGGCTGTCCTTTTCGGCGAAGTAGTCGGACTGGCCCTCCTGCTGGTGGCGGCGTTATTTATTGGCGAACCGCCGCTCTCCTGGAGCGCCTGGCTGATGTGCACCATCGCCGGGTCCATGGGCGTGCTGGGACTCCTGCTCTTCTTCCTAGCCATGGCCAAAGGACAGATGTCCGTCGCCGCGCCCGTCTCCGCGCTGACGGCTGCCATCCTGCCGGTCATCGTAGGCTCACTGCTTGAGGGGTTTCCGGGCGGGTTGACGTTCATCGGGTTCGCCCTGGCGCTGACCGCCATCTGGTTCATCTCGCAGCCGGACGGAGGTCCAAAAAGCCTGCGGCTGCGTCTCGCCGACTTGAGCCTGCCGCTCATCGCCGGGATCAGTTTCGGCGTCTATCTCATCCTCATCTACCGCGGCAGCCAGAATGGATTGTTCTGGCCGATGGTTTCTTCTCGTCTCGCGGGTGTGGTAACGATGATGATTTACACGCTGGTGACGCGCCAGCCGTTCCTGCCTCCGAAGTCCGTCTGGCCGCTGCTCATCCTGAACGGCGTACTGGACGTCAGCGGCAACGGGCTGTACATCCTGGCCGGGCAAGCCGGGCGCATGGACGTGGCCGCTGTGCTGGCCTCACTCTACCCCGCGTCCACGGTCGTGCTGGCCGGGTTGTTCCTGCACGAGCGCCTCAGCCGCCTGCAACTCGACGGCATCCTGGCCGCTCTGGCCGCCACCGTGCTGATGACGGTTTAATGGGGTTAAACTCAACGACGTGGTAGTCCCGGTTTCCCGTAAGAGCGTCGGGACGATGCCAGCGTGGTAGTCCCGGTTCCAGGACGGGGCGCCGTGGCCGAGGCGCTCTTCGACCGGGCAACGGACTGGGCATGCGAGCACAACCTCGTCAGCCTCTTCGGGACGTTCAACTTGGACCGCGAGGAATCGCGCGGCATCCTGGTTGAGGGCCGCGACCGGCCACCGGTCTCGTACTGCGCGCATAACCCGCCGTATTACGTGGGAGTCCCGGTTCCCGCGTGGTAGTCCCGGTTCTCGGACGG
>JAPLGV010000055.1:0-7168 GCA_026389975.1 Chloroflexota bacterium | reverse complement strand
TCCCGGTTCCCGCGTGGTAGTCCCGGTTCTCGGACGGGCGACGGGGCATCGAAGCCATGATTTTGCCGGCACTGGAGTTCATTGACCCCGAACTCATCTTGTTTGCTGATGTGGACGGCAAAGTCGTGGGCTGGTTTCCCGGCATTCCCACCATGAACGAGGTACTCATCCACCTCAACGGCCTGCGCCATCCCTGGGACACCCTGCGGCTGGCGAAATATGCCCGTCTCAAGCCGAAATGCCAGGCGGTGAAAAGCATCGCCGTGGTCCCCGAACACTGGGACACGGGCGCGGGTGTGCTCCTGTTCGACGAGATGGCCCGTCGCGCGGCCGCCAAGGGCTACCAGTGGGCCGACCTGTCCCTCACCGGCGAAGACAACCTGGACACTTTCCTGCTAGCCCACCGCATGGGCGCCAAAATTTACAAACGCTTCCGCTTCTATCGGAAACAATTGGAGGCAAGATGACCGGCCGCCGTGCCCGAAATCGGGGGTCATGTTGTAGCTGTGGTCACGCTTTAAGCGTGACCTACTCCTCGTCTTTCAGCAATTTATCCATATCCACCTCGTAATCGCCCCATTTACTGCCGCTGGCAGTGGAAAAAATCATCTGGTTGGTAATCTCCGACTGCGCGACAGCCTTTCGGACAGCCGCCCGGCGTTTCTCGGCGGCATCCGATTGGATCGACCCGTCCCCGCCCTCCACTGCCAGGATGCGCACCCCCGTCAGGTCGCCCACCTGGTATGGGATCGTCTCCCCGGCGCGGTGACCCAGCAGAGCAATGCCCAGCGGGGTATTCTCGTCCAGCAGGCCGCTTTTGAAATCAGCCTGCTTCCCCGTGACAAGCGTGAACTCGCACCGTTCGGCCTCCCCGGACGAATCCACCAGTTCCACCGACACGTGGCAGTTCAGGGAGATGTGCGGAAAGAGGATGTTCGATTCCATGCCCCGTGCTGGAACCGGGACTACCACGCTTACATGATACCAAAGATTCAAACGAGAAATCCGGTCTCTTCAAAGGATCGGGCACTTGCTTGTTTCGTTGCAGGTCAACCTTCACGGGGGTATGCACACCCGCGCAGGTACGCATAACTTGCTTTGCTGGAAATCTCCATACTTTGCCATCTATTCTCCACAATTTCTCCATATCTGTGAGGTATCTTTTGTCCTAATCTACTAAGCTACAGAAAAAGGAGACCTGTTATGAGTAAAAATCAGAAGATTTGGATTGCCGCCGGGGTTTCGGTAGTGGTAATCATTGCTCTGGTGCTCATCGTCGCCAGCATTCGCAGTCAGAACAGCAGTGGCACAGCCGCTTATCAGACGACGACCGTCCAGCTCGGCACGCTTACATCCAGCGTGGAAGGCACCGGGACCGTGGCATCCACCCATTCGGTCAACTTGGCCTGGCAGACCAGCGGACAGGTGGACCAGGTGATTGGGCAGATCGGCAACCAGGTCAAGGCCGGGGATGTTCTGGCCACCCTGCTCCAAGACTCCCTAACCCAGAGTGCCCTGGAATCCAAACTTGTCACCGCCCAAGAGAATCTGGCCGAGTTGACTTCCCCTGAAGCGCTTGCGAATGCCAAACTAGCTGTCACCACGGCACAGGCAGATGTAATCAATGCTCAAATAGCGTTGAACAACCAGCAGTATTGGAAAAACGATGCCCTGATCCAAGATCAGTATGCCAATTTAGTCATTGCCAAGGAAAAATTGGATAATGCGCAGGCAGCCTATGATAGTGCGAATGTAGGGGAATATATTAACAATCCGGGTGAGGCGTCACTCTACCAGGCTCTCTATAATGCCCAGCAAACGTACAACACTGCCGAGATGCATTTCAGTCTCTATTCGCAGAAACCGACCCAGCGACAACTCGATGAGGCCCAGGCGACTCTGGATCTGGCCAAGGCCAAGCTGACAAACACCCAAAACTACCTGACGGCACTGACTGGCGGGAATGTGCCCGCAGACGCCACCGGGACATCGTTACTGAAACTCAAGGAAGCCAAGCTGGCCGTCCAGACCGCACAGGAGAACCTGGATACGACCAAGCTCACCGCCCCGTTCAATGGAACTATCACCCAGGCAAATGCAATCCCCGATGCAGTCGTCTCGTCGGGTACGCAGGCCTTCCGCATTGATAATCTGTCCAGCTTGGTGGTGGCCGTTCAGGTCACCGAGATTGACATCAATGGCATCCAGGCCGGGCAGCCTGCCACGATCACCCTTGACGCCATTCCCAATAAAACTTATAACGGCACGGTCATCAAGGCAGACCTGGCCGGGACAGTGGGCCAGAACAGTGTGAACTTTTCAGTCACCGTCCAGATTACCGATGCCGATGCCCAGATTAAACCGGGCATGGCAGCCAACGTCACGATCGTCACCAACAAGGTGGAGAATGCCCTGCTGGTTCCCAGCACATCCATCTTCACCGATACCAGCGGCCAACAGTATGTCTATCTGATCCAAAATGGTGCGCCGACTACGGTACCGGTCACGGTCGGTGCCATCTCGGATTCCACCACACAGATCACCAACAGTACCCTGAAGGAGGGCGATACGATTGTGCTCAGTTTCGCCAGCACATCCTCCACCAGTAGCGGCGGGTTCGGGCTTGGTGGGCTGGGCGGGCTTGGCGGCGGCGGTCGTCAACCTGATCAGGCCACTCCCTAGGCCAGGAGGCTGAAATGGAAGATACAGTGATCCGGGCCGAGGGTCTGACCAAATTCTATCGCATGGGCGAAGTGGAAGTGCAGGCACTGCGCGGGCTATCCTTGCTGGTCAAGCGCGGGGAAGCCGTTGCCATCATGGGGCCTTCCGGTTCCGGTAAAACTACCCTGATGAACATCCTGGGTTGCCTGGACAGGCCAACCAGCGGAGAGTACATCCTGGATGGCGAAAAGGTATCGGGCCTGACCGACGACCAACTGGCTGGCATTCGGAATCGCAAAATCGGCTTCGTGTTCCAGACATTTAACCTATTGCAGCGCACGTCGGCGCTTGCAAATGTCGAACTGCCGTTGAGTTATGCCAACCTGCCGAACGACGGCAGGGACCGGGCGGTGGCGGCCTTGCGGGCTGTTGGCCTGGAAAGCCGCATGAAACACCGGCCAGCCGAACTTTCCGGTGGGGAACAGCAGCGTGTGGCCATTGCCCGGGCGCTGGTCAATGAACCGGCAATCCTGATGGCCGACGAACCGACCGGCAACCTGGACTCCAAAGTGGGCCAGGGGATCATGGATCTGCTCCTTTCGCTTAACCGCGAGCGCAATACCACCCTGCTTATCATCACGCACGACCCGAGAATTGCCGCCCAGACCCAGCGCACGATCCAAATCCGCGACGGCTTGATCGAGGAGAATATCCAATGAAAATCAAACGAGTTTTAAGGGAAACATTCACCAGTTTGAGCGCCAATAAGTTGCGCACCGGGCTGACCATCCTGGGCATCGTCATTGGTGTCGCGGCAGTGATTGCCATGCTGTCTGTCGGGCAGGGCGCCCAAAATTCCATCACCTCCTCAATCAATAGTATCGGCACGAATATCGTGTACATCTCCGCGGGAGCGCGTGCGCGTTTCTCTGCAGGCAATTTCAACAGTGTGCGGAACATTCGTCAGTTGACGCTGGCCGATGCACAGGCATTGATGGATCCGTTCCAAGCCCCGTCGGTTAAGGCAGTCGCCCCCGTCATTCAGGGGGGCGATATCTCCGCTTCTGCCAACGGACAGACGACCACCACCACCGTCTATGGTGTGACCACCAGCTACTTTTCCATCCGCAACGAGCTGGTCTCCGAAGGCGCTTTTTTTAATGACCAGCAGGTGAACACCCATGCCCGTGTGGCCGTCATCGGTCCGGACCTGGCAACGACGCTTTTTGGCCAGACCACCAACCTGACGGGGCAGACGATCCGCATCAACGGCCAGACGTTCACGATCATCGGCGTCTTACAATCGAAAGGCGGTTCTTCGGCGGGGAGTTCCGACAACCAGGCCATCGTTCCGCTCACCACGGCCCGCGACCGCGTCGTCCGGCGCGCCGGTACCACGGTGGACGGGGTCTATATCCAGGCCACCAGCGCCCAGGCTGTTTCGGAGGCAAACACGCAAGTTTCCAATATCATGCGTCTGCGCCACCACGTGGCGGTCAGGAAGGAAGACTTCAGCGTTATGAGCCAGCAAGATTTGCTGACGACGGCCACTTCGATCACCGGAATTCTGACCGCCTTCCTGGGCGGCATTGCAGCGATCTCACTGCTCGTTGGCGGGATCGGCATCATGAACATCATGCTGGTCTCAGTGATAGAACGGACGCGCGAAATTGGCCTGCGCAAAGCCTTGGGGGCCCGCAACCGGGATATTATGATCCAGTTCCTGGTAGAATCCTCGTTCTTGAGCCTGCTGGGCGGGTTGATCGGAATTCTGCTCGGGTGGCTGATCTCCCTGATCATCGGACAGATTGCTTCGGCCAGCGGCACTACTTTGAACCCGGCCGTCAGCCTGAATGCCGTTCTTTTGGCCACGCTTTTCTCGGCTGCTGTGGGCCTGTTCTTCGGTATCTATCCGGCCCGGCGGGCAGCCCGCCTTGAGCCGGTGGAAGCATTGCGTTACGAATAAATCTTTGAGAGGTAAATATGTCCACACTCGTTACAAAAGCTGTTAAAGTTAAATTACTCAACACCAAACTATTGCCCATTGCGGCTGTCCTTCTCCTGGTATTGGCCTTACTGTTCATGGCCTCCCCTCTCTTGCGGGGCAGCACCGCTTTTTCAGCTCGCTCCGGCATTACCCGGCAGTTTAATGGCCAAACCCTGCCCAATGGTGGTACCGGGACTACCGCGCCGGGCGGACAGAACGGTTTCCCTGGCCAAGGCAGCGATTTGCAGGGTCAGGGCGACTCGACTAACCCCGCCCGGCAGTTTGGAGGGCAGGGCGGCGGCCTGCTCGGCTTCGGCCTCTTGAGTGGCACTACCGGGACCATCGTCTATGCCATCGCACTGCTGGTCTCGCTGGCTGCGGCTGTGGGCATGTTCATCACCAGGCGCTGGGGACAGGTTCTCGGCATCGTCATGGCCATTGTCTACCTCATTCTGGCGCTGGTTAATCTCCTCCCGACACTCCTCGCCAGCTTTCTGGGCACGCGTAACACTTCGGGGCTGATCCTCGGTATTGTTCACCTGTTGCTGGCGATAGCGGTCATCGTTCTCGCCTCGATACCAGCGAAGAAGATGCTGGCTCCAGCCATACCGGCCACACCGCCGGCTGCCAGCGCATAACTTCAGGCGGCCTGCCTGCGTAGTCCCGGTTCCCGAACGGGGCACGAAATGTGGGCAGGCCGCTCTTTCTTGCATGAATCATCCATCTGCGCCATAATACTGCTACTTGCATAAATCGATGAACTTTCCTGTATCGAAAAGCTCAGAAATAACAGGAATTTTACTGCTTCTTGCATAAGACCGTGAATCCATATCGATCAAAATACAGGTAATTACAGTAATATTGGTTCACATCTTTGCGCAGTACCCTGTGATACAGATATTTACGCAGTACCCTGTAAAAGCAATGGCCAAGAAAATTCTCGTCATAGATGACGAGCCCAAGATTGTCGAGATTTGCAGCGACTATTTGCACGCCGCCGGCTTTGATATCATCACTGCCGGGGACGGGCTCCAGGCGCTGGCGCTGGCGCGCTCCCAGAAACCCGACCTGATTGTTCTTGATTTGATGTTACCCGGCATGGATGGTCTCGATGTTTGTCGTTCCCTGCGACGCGAAAGCAATGTACCCATCATCATGCTCACGGCCCGGATCGAGGAGACGGATAAGCTCATCGGCCTTGAGTTGGGGGCGGATGATTACATTACCAAACCATTCAGCCCGCGCGAATTGGTGGCGCGCGTCCGCACGGTGCTGCGGCGTGCCAGCGGGGATTCGTCCAGCGAAGTGATCCGGGTGGGCGACCTTACTCTGGACCGGACACGTTATCAGGTCAACCTGCCGGACCGGACCGTGGTGCTCACCATGACCGAGTTCGAACTCCTGGCAACCATGATGAGCCAGCCCGGGCGAATTTTCACCCGCGCCCAATTGCTCAACGCTGTGCGCGGCGTCGCGTTCGAAAGTTACGAACGCGCCATTGACTCGCACATCCGCAACCTGCGCCGGAAACTCGAGCCGGGGGAGTACATCATCACCGTCCACGGTGTTGGATACAAATTCGAAGGTTGATCAATGACCCATTCCAACAGTGTCCGCTCGATCCGCAACCGCCTGTTCCTGTTGCTCCTGCGCGCCTTTATCATCGTGGTTGCCTTCCTCATCCTGTTTACGCTTCTGGCTACAGGCCTTGTCTTAGCCTATCCTTCGCAATCCAACCCGCTCTACCGGCTGCCGACCATTGCCCGCCTCGAAACCTATTACATTGCCCGCGGCAGTTGGGATGGCGTCAGTACCATCTTTGCCAATTCCCTTGATATTGAAGCTTCACAGTGGGAGTCATCTATCCTCCTGGATGCACAAAACCGCATTGTTGTTGAGCATGGACAGCCGGTAGATCCAGCCGCATTGCCGACATACCAGCCAGTCAGTGGAGAGGCTGTCATTCCCATTATGGTGAATGGCCATGTTGTTGGAAAACTCGTCGTCGGGCAAAACACACTGCCATCGGAGAGGCGCTTCACTCTCCGCTTTCTCCAGCCGGTCGTCCTGGCATCCCTTGTCCTGGCAGTTTTTGCCACATTGATCGGCCTGCTGCTCACGCGCCGGGTGGTTTCTCCCCTGGCCGAAGTCATCGCGGCTGCCGAGGAGATTGCCGGAGGCCATTTGCAGACCCGCGTCCGTGTGAAAGCACCAGACGACTTACGCGATTTGAGCGACAGTTTTAACAAGATGGCGGAATCACTCGAGCGCAATGACCGTGAACGGCGTGACTTGCTGGCCGACATCGCCCACGAACTGCGCACGCCGCTGACGGTTCTGCGCGGCCGCCTGGAAGGTATCATGGATGGTGTGTATCCGGCAGACGAGAGTCACGTCGGCCCGGCCCTTGAGGAAGTCTACCTGCTCGAGCGGCTCGTGGAGGACCTGCGCCTGCTGACCCTCGCCGAGAGCCACCAGCTGGCCTTTGAGAAACACGAACTGGATTTGATCGAGATTGCC
>JAPLGV010000371.1 GCA_026389975.1 Chloroflexota bacterium | reverse complement strand
TCGTCGGGAAAGGCGTATGGAGTTATGGAATGCCTCTTGCCCGCCCGTGCATGATGAGCGGGCTAACAACTCGCTGAAGCTGACCCGGCGGGCTGGGCCGTAGGTGTGGCTTGCCTGGCCTGCCGGCGTGGCGTAGAGTGGGGGAGCGTTTGCCCGCCTCCGGCGTGGGTACGCTAGCGCATTTTGCAAAGTTTCGTGCTATGATGAGTTTGGAGTCTTGCCAGAGTTGGCGGCAAGTGAAGCGGAGCGTTGGGCGCACAAAGCGCTAACACGTAGAGAGGTGCCATGAACACAGTTGCCTTATGGTACACAGCCCTAGAAGCAATCCATGCGCTTGCTAAACACTATGTCCCAGCAATGGATCAGACCGCTGCTGAATTGAAACTGCCCGAATGGGGTGGATGGCTCTTACCAGCGTTGGTGTTTGAACCAGAACCTATCTCGGCAACGCGATTTCGCGTACGAACTCCATACACATCTGCCCGATTGTACAATGAGCGATTGGCAAAGGCAGCAAAGCAAGGGTTCCTGACCCCAGTTGCGGAAGCGAAAAACGAGTATCACCTGACAGAGGTGGGGAGACAAGCAGCAGAACGTGTCATTGGGGCAGCGTATGGGAAGATGACCGCGCTTGATCCTATGCCATCAACCGATTTGGAACGCTTGGCAAGTCTTCTTCATCGGTTGGTGAAGGCTTGTCTGACCACACCAGAACCGCCAGGGAAGTGGTGCATTATTCACTCTCAGCGAACCGACCCAGGGGAAGATCCCTCAGTTGTGGTGCGAATTGACCAATACTTGAGCGATCTGGCTGCTTTTCGTGATGATGCACACTTGGCCGCCTGGCAATCTCACAGTATTGAAGGTCATATTTGGGAAGCCTTTACGTACCTTTGGCGCGGAGAAGCCACAACGCTAGATGGGCTGTATCACAAACTGGAGCGTCGTGGATATTCACGAGATGAATACAAACAGGCTTTGAAAAATTTGATAAAGCGTGGCTGGGTCAAGGAGGAAGCAGGAGAATATCGCGTAACTCCTCTAGGGCAAGAAGTTCGCCAAGCGGTGGAAGAAGCTACTGACCGCTATTTCTATGGGGCTTGGTCTTGTTTGAGCCAAGGAGAAACAGAAGAGTTTCAAACTTTGTTGATACTTCTGCGCGATGGTTTGCAACCAGATTCGTAAATTCAGGTGCGCCCAACACCGGCTAGCGGACACTTCGCTCCGCTCGGTGCAGGCAGCGGCTCTGCCGCTCGCGAATGGTGCGCGTTTTGCCAGAAATGGCGCGATAATCATGAAGGAGTTGTCTTCGGCGACTCATGTCGCCGAAACAGCCGATGGCGGCTTGAAGCCGCCTCGGCTAGTCACCAGTCCCGCCGCTGCAGCAGCCCCTTTCACCCTGCCCCCTGCGGGGACCTTCGGCGGGTACTTCGTGGGGGTGCTACGCGAAGCCATTCCGTTGGGTGCTTCCTTTTAGCATGAGAAAACCTTTTGCACCTTGTTCACATTTATGGTAACATGGGGATATGCGGACGGTAAATTTCTATCGCCTTCTTAACGGCAACAGCCCTGTTGAAGAATTTCTTGATTCTTTGGCTGGCGAGCAAGCGCAAAAAGTTTTATAGGTATTACAGTTGATTGAAGAGTTGGACGTAATACCTCGTCAGTACTTCAAAAAACTGGTTGATAGCGAAGGTGTTTGGGAGGTCCGCATACAATTTGGAAATGACATTTTCAGATTGTTGGGATTTTTCGATGGCGGCACTTTGTTAATCCTGACAAATGGCTTTGCCAAGAAAACACAAAAGACGCCTTCGCAGGAAATTGCGCTCGCTGTTCGCCGTAAGGAAGAATATCTGGCAAGGAGAAAAAAGTTATGAGCGATATAAAACGGTATATTCAAAAACGCGCTAAAAGTGATGCGGAATTCGCACAAAACTATGAAGCAGGTTACGCCGATTTCAAGATTGGCGTTATCTTACGTCAGGCAAGAGAATCCGCAGGTTTAACTCAAGAAGAAGTGGCTCGAAAGTTGCAGACCCAGAAATCTGCTATTTCTCGCATTGAAAATCATGCTGATGATGTGCGTCTTTCAACGTTGCGACGCTATGCTGATGCAGTTGGTGCTAATCTCCAAATTCGGTTAGCTCATTCGTAGGCAAAAACGCACCCAACACCAGCTCCCCCGAAAGAACCGGGGCAGGCAGGCTGACACATTCGCTTCGCTCACACCGTCCCGGTGTCCTGCCGGGAGTGCAGGCAGCAGCTGCCCTACCCGGCCTTCGGCCACCCGCCCCATTTCTTAAGACGAAAATGGAGAGGGCGATAATTGATAAGGAGTTGTCATCGGCGACTCACATCGACGCCTCATG
>JAPLGV010000012.1 GCA_026389975.1 Chloroflexota bacterium | reverse complement strand
CACGCGGCCCGTAATATCGGCCCGGTGATGGGGATCGCCCACGATATGGAGCAGGCCTGCCCGGATGCCTGGTTCATCAATTTTACAAACCCGATGATCCGCATCTGCGACGCGGTCAACCGCCACAGCAAAATCAAGGCCGTTGGCCTGTGCCACCAGATTTTCATCGGCTACACAATGGTGGGCATTGCCCTGGCCAAAGACCTGGGCATCACGGTCCCGGATGGCATTATCGGCATGCACGCCGATATCACCCAGGCCCCGCTCCACAACCAGGTCAAAACGCAGATCGTCCCACGCGTGGACATCCGCGCCGCCGGGTTGAACCACTTCTCCTGGATCATCTCCCTCCGCGACCGGCAGACCGGCGAAGACCTTTATCCGCTCTTCCGGAAGCGTTTCTTCGAACTGGACCCGGCCTTTGAGCCCCTGACGAGGCGCGTCTTCGATGCCTTTGGCCTGTTCCCCGTTCCCGGCGACAGCCATCTGTGTGAGTACCTGCCCTGGGTCTCGGACCCGGCCACCAAGCCCTGGGAAAAGTACCACCTCCCGCTCTACGACTGGGATATGAATGCCGCTGTGCGTGAGTTCGAACACGAGAGACTTAAAAGCATGGCCGACGGCGAGGCAACCATTGATGGCCTGAAAGATACCGATTCCGAGGGTGCACTGGAGATGATCGAGAACGTGGCCGGAGCGAGTACGCGCTATCACCTGGCAGCCAACCTGTCCAATCAGGGACAGATCACCAACCTGCCGCTCGGTTGTACGGTCGAGACGCCGGTGGTGGTGGACGGCGACGGCATCCACCCGGTCCACGTTGGAACGTTCCCTGAACCGGTGGCCGAAATCCTGCGCCGGGAAGTCACCGTCGCCCAGTTATGCGTAGACGCGGTTGTCGAAGGCTCGCGCGAGAAAGCCCTGCAATGCCTCTTGCTCGACCCGGTGGTTAACGATTTCGAACTGGCAAAGCAGATTCTGGACGACTATTTGACCAGTTATAAAGAATATCTGCCGCAGTTCTGGAAATGAGCGCTTTTGGGAAATCCCGTGAGAGGAAAAGAAATGAGATATTTTCTCGGAGTAGATGCAGGCGGGACAAAAACGCACGCCCTGCTCGCAGATGAGACCGGTGAGGCCGTCGGCTTCGGCCTGGCCGGACCCGGCAGCTGGGAGTCTGTCGGCTACGCCGGACTCACCAAAAACCTGCTTGACATCACCACCCAGGCCCTTGAGATGGCGAAAATCAACATCTCACAAATCGCCGGGACAGGAATGGGACTGGCTGGTTACGACTGGCCCAGCCAGCGGCAGGCTCATCTGGACGCCATCCAACCTTTGAAACTGCCATGTCCGCTGGAAATCGTCAATGACACCACTCTTGGGATTCTGGCCGGCGCGGCAGAAGGATGGGGTATCTCGGTCGTTTCGGGGACCGGCTGCAACTGCCGCGGCTGGAGCCGGGACCACCAGCGGGAGGGTCGCGTGGTGGGTGGCGGCAGTCATTGGTCCGGGGAAGCCGCCGGAGGCTTCGATATCCTCGCCCGCGCGATGCGCGCCGTCACTTTCGAATGGGTCAAACGCGGACCCGCCACTGCCCTTACTCCCGCCTTTTTACAGCAAACCGGAGCCAAAGACCTGGACGATCTGGTCGAAGGCGTCTACCTGGGCCGTTTCGACTTCAACCCGGCCATGATCCTGCTTGTCTTCGAAATTGCCCAGCAGGGCGATCCGCAAGCCCTGGAAGTCATCCGCTGGGCAGGCAGCGAACTGGGGATGATGGCTGTCAGTGTCATTAACCAACTTGATCTGCAAAACGAGATCTTTGATGTTGTACTGATCGGCAGTCTGTACGACGGGCATCCGGCAATGACCGAGAGTATGGGCGCGACCATCCATCGCACTGCGCCGGGAGCTAGATTGGTGCGCCTGATCGTCCCCCCGGTGGTCGGCGGCGTCGTTCTGGGAATGCAGGAATCCGGTCAGGATGCACGCCCAGTGCGCTCGAAACTCATCGAGACCACCCGGAAATTGCTCAAAGAAATCAAAGAGTAAATCCCCGCTCACTCATTGACGGTATCTAACCAACAGGCGATCCATCCTGGCGATGGGTCGCCTTACGCTATAATATCCTCGTGACCGACAACCAGCCAATCGAACTCCTGCGCCTGCTCGCCGCCCGTCTGGAACGGCTCTCAGTGGACTCGCGCTGGGCCCGGCGCGCCAGTGGATTGCGCGGCAATATCGTCAAAATACTCGAGCAAGCCGACATCGGGGAACCGGTTGCCGCAATGCGCTTGAACCTGCTGACGGATACCGCCTTCGACATCCTGCGCCGCGCCGCGCAAGACATCCCGGACCTGGAAGACTTATACAAGAATAAGTAGACTTGAACCACGAAACGGAGCCTTCTTCTGATTCTCGGATTTCTACTGGCCGGTTGCTCCCTGATGCTGGGCATCCCTTTGCCGCTACTCTCTCCCACCTCTGCACCTCTTCCCACCATTATAGTCCCCCCTTCTCCCCTGCCCCCCACTTTCACTCCTTTACCATCCCCAACTGACAATAAAACGTCATACAGTCACACCATCCGAAACACCGACTGAAATATTTCGAGAGACCATCCTCAGCGGCCTACTGCTCGGTTTGGAACAGGCTGGTCCAGACGACCCAGGCACTTCTAAAGAAAGAGTAAAGAATTGCACCTGTAGGAGGCCGGCTACCCTGATTGGCATAGCCGGCCTCTTTGTGTCTCACCGTCTGCAGAAACCTTCCAACGAAATACCTCCTAGGGTGTTGCCAGGAAGTGGTTCGTCAGCGTGTAGTTGATATAATTCTCCCATAGGGCGACCATATCGTTGGTGGGGTAGTTGTGGCTGCAAAAGGTCTGCAAGATCACTCGCCCGTCCATGCACGAGGTGATCAGCCCTTTCTTACTATCCTCCCCCTGTACAAGACTAGCCAGGAGTTCCGCTTTCGAGCTGTCGGTCACCTCCAAGAAGTCCCCTATGTCGCCAAACGGCCAAGCAGGGTCTGTCAACCATGCGCCGAAACGATTCACCCGGTTGGGGGTATTGAACACCGGGTTGCTCGGATCCACCCAATACATCCCATAATCAATTCGATTACCCCCCCCCGCCTGCCAATCTCCCTGCACATCCACCCCGCACTCGCGCAGAAATGGCGCAATCTTCCCGTCACTGATATCGTTCAAGTACCATACCTCCGCCACCAGCGCGGCACCGTCGTCTACCTTGTCCTTGACCTCCGTCCAGTAATCTCCTTGAATTGCATTGCGGGATTCCGCAGCGATGATGATCAAATCCCACTGGGTACCCGAATTCAGGTTGTCCATAAAAGTTCCCATGGCGTCCCCTACATACTCGTGGTGTCCGCCAACCGATTTAAGTGCCTTTGCCACAACGGTGATATATTGATAATCACTAACCATGTCTTCATAAACCAGGATATTCGAAGAATCGATTAGCGCCTGAATATCCTGCTCCACGGGAGGAGGAGGCTGCTCTTGCGTGGCGGTTGCTGTCGGGACGACGTTCATCGCCGTCACCGTCAATGCCATGGCCACCTGCGTATTGACCAGGTTAGGGTCCTGAGTCGGAAAACCGACAGTTGCTGACGGCACCAGCGGGACGATGTTCATCGCTGTCTGCGTCATTGCCATGGCCACCTGCGTATTGACCAGGTTGGGGTCCTGAGTCGGAACGCCGACGGTTGCCGACGGCACCAGCGGGACATTGTTCAGTGCCGTCTGCGTCAATGCCATGGCCGCCTGCGTATTGACTATGTTGGGATCCGGATTCGGGGTACCGGTGGAAAGGTTGCACGCCAGCGTGAACAGGATCGCTATTGTTATTATCCCAAGCGTTCGAATGTGCCTTTTCATGGTTTCCTCCTCAATGGGTTTTACCGGGTGACGGATGAGAGCACTCCGGCGCGTTATTCGTCAGGGAAGTCTAGAAGCTCAACCGTAATGATAGTATACATTAAGGGGCACTTTTTTTCAATATACATCGCTTACATACTCCGCCGATAATTTCATCCACGTGATGTAGCCTATTCACGATACCTCAGCGCCTTTATACCAGCCATGCAGAATACCCATCTTTTGCATCCATCGGGGTTTAATGTCAAAATAGTTTCGCTTTTTTTTATAATAAGCCAGATGAGATAGGATATAAATGCTATATAGGTGACTCTACAGCAAAAACCATCTAACCACAAAGGTCACGAACCCCCAAAGACCGGGGACAGGTGGGCACGAAGTAAAAGCCTTCAACACTTATCCTTTGAGTACGTCGTGTCCTTCGTGTTAAAGACCTTTTTGCAGTAGACTCATAGGTGGTATCTCGGTACCGAGCAGACTCTCGAATTGCCTTCGCTCGTAACTGGCTTGCAGCCGATCGTTCAAATGTATGCTCATTTGGAAAGGACGGATGCTTATCATGGCTTAGGTGGATAAGAATATCGTCATTCAAGGTTTGAGCGGTTCGTTAGGGGACCAGTTGGTGATCCAAACGGGCCGGGGTGGTCAGACGATCATCCGCGTCCCACCACCCGCTAGGCGAATGTGCTCTGGGCAACGTTTCTCTTGAAGATGCTGTTAACAAAAATCCTACCAGCACTCCCAACTCCTGCGCCGGCTGGCCGCCCAAGACATACCCGACCTGGAAGCGCTGCTCAAGAGAAAATAGGATCACTCCGTGGAAACCATGCGTGCCATGCTGCTTGAAGCGCCGGGCCAGCCACTGCGTCTGGCAGAATTGCCCATCCCCCAGCCGGGAGCGGGACAGGTGCTGCTCAAAGTCCATGCCTGCGGCGTCTGCCACACCGACCTGCACATCGTTGACGGTGAACTGAGCGAACCGAAATTGCCGCTGGTGCTCGGGCATCAAATCGTTGGGACGGTTGTTCAGACCGGGAAAGGGGCGCAGCGTTTCCGGACCGGGGAACGGGTGGGCGTGCCCTGGCTGGGCGCTACCGACGGGACCTGTCGCTATTGCGGGCGCGGACAGGAAAATCTGTGCGACCATCCCACTTTCACCGGCTACAACGTGGATGGCGGTTTCGCCGAATATACCGTCGCCGACGAACGCTTCTGCTTCCCCCTCCCCGTCGCCTACACCGACCTGGAAGCAGCCCCGCTGTTGTGCGCCGGTCTGATCGGCTACCGGGCATACCGTATGGCCGGAGAGAACGAGGAAACGCTGGGAATATACGGCTTTGGCGCTGACGCGCAAATCGTTGCGCAGATAGCCAAACACGAAGGCAAGAAGGTGTACGCTTTCACCCGTCCCGGCGACACAGCCGCGCAGGAGTTCGCTCTGCGCCGGGGCGCGGACTGGGCCGGGGATTCCACCCAGGCCCCGCCTGAGAACCTGGACGCGGCGCTGATCTTCGCCCCGCTAGGTCCGCTGGTGGTGGCAGCGTTGAAAGCCACGAACAAGGGCGGTGTGGTCGTTTGCGGCGGCAT
>JAPLGV010000292.1 GCA_026389975.1 Chloroflexota bacterium | reverse complement strand
GAGGTGTCCATCGGTCTGGACGGACGCCTGCTCCCCGGCTTTACGCCCAAAGATATGAAAAATGAAATGCACGCCCTGCTCGGCACAGACTTCGACCTGAAAGTGCTGGAGTACGACCCCGGGCCATCCGCCCCGAACCTGGGGCTGTTCGACACGCTCGGCGCAGTGATCAAAGAGTTCGACCCGCAGGGGATCGCAGTGCCTTACGTGATGAGCGGCGTCACCGACGCGCGCTTTTTCACAAAACTTGGCATCCAGACTTACGGCTTCACCCCGCTCCAATTGCCTGACGATTTCAGCTTCATCGGGACCATCCACGCTGCCGACGAGCGCGTCCCCGTGGTCGCGCTGGACTTCGGCGTGCAGGCCATTTTCCAAGCGATACAAAGATTTCACTAGAGGAGAAACTCAAATGACCCCATCCGCACTACAAGCCCTTGCCATCCTGCGAGATGGCAGCCAGTTCAAGTGGTATGTCGTCGCTTTGCTGGCTTTTGTCTTCTATGTATACACTGTGGAAGTTGAGAAAAAGAACTGGAGCCTCGTGCTCGCTGGTCTGGCCTTCTGGGGCATGGACTGGTTCAACGAAATCTGGAATTCATTAGTCCTGCACTTCACCGCCTACGCTCCGGTATGGGGCGCGCCAGGGAACACGGCCTTCCTCATCCTGGTCGGACTGAACATCGAGATTATGTTCATGTTCGCCGTCTCCGGCATCATCTGGACCAAGATGCTGCTCCCCGACAAAAAGACCAAAATCCTGGGCATCCCCAACCGGGCTTTCATCGCCGTCGCCGCGGCCGCCTTCTGTGTCTTTGTGGAATACCTGCTCAATTCGGTCGGCGCGCTCACCTGGGATTATTCCTGGTGGAGCCGCAGTGCGCCATGGCTCATCTTCCTGTTCGGCTACCTGACTTTCTTCGTTGTCGCCTTCTGGGTGTTTGATATGAAGACGATGAAAAGCAAACTCATCACCGTCGGGAGCATCTGGGCGCTGGATATTCTGGCCCTGATCGTGTTTATCCCCATATTGCACTGGATCTAGCAGAAAAGCCCTGGGGCGGACTACTTTGCAAGTCCGCCCCAATTTTATTCAGGCCTAATGGCTACTAAACACTCTGCGGCTGGTACTTCCCCCGCTTCGCCAGCCGCGTCTTTCCACTCCCCTCATCTTCGTAGATCTCATAGACCAGTTCCATCGGCACCACCTTGCCGAGCATGGCCTGGGCCGGGCAATATTTCGTTGCGGTCAGTTCGATGGCGCGCAACACCGCCGCCTCATCCACGGCATGCCCGGTGACCAGGTAGGTGATGACCGCCTGCGTGAACACTTTCGGGAATTCCTCCGCCTGTTCGGCGTGGACTTTGACTTCGAAGGCGGTCACTTCCTGTTTCTTTTTCGTCAGGATGGAGATGACGTCCATCGCCGTACAGCCGGCCAGGCTGACGGCCATCAGTTCCAGCGGACGGAAACCATCGTTGGCACCGCCCACTTCCGGGTCCGCACCGAGCGGGACCTCGAAACCGGTGTCGGCTTTGCCGGTGAAACTCAGTCCCCGACGCCAGGCCACGGTTGCGTTCATTTGATTTCCTCCAAAAGCGGGGTGACATATTGTTCCAGTGTTGCCTGATTGATCGCACCCGTCCATGCTAAGCGGATTATTCCATCCCTGTCAATGACATAGGAACTGGGCAGGTTCCAGTTCTGGAAGATCTCCAGCGCCGTGCCCTGCGGGTCGAGCCAGACCGGGAAGGACATTCCGTATTCCTGTACGAAGGAAGCCACCTGGTCAGCGGGTTCACCCGATTCGATGGCAACTACCACAAACCCTTCTGCGGCGTGGGCGGTATAGTAGGCCTGCAACTCGGACATCTCGGTTTTGCACGGCGGGCACCAGGTGGCCCAGTTATTGACCAGGATCACCTGGCCGCGATAGTCCTCGATAGAGACGGGTTTGCCTTGCAGGTCGGTCAGCTCCAGCTGCAGGGCAGGATAATCGGTTGTGGTGGGAGGAAAGATTGGGGCAGCGCTATCCAGTGCTTTTTGTTGGGCGTTTGCCAGCAGCGGAATCAAGCCCGCGCCGAGCAGGAAAATCCCGGCGGCGATAAAGGTGATGAAAGCGGTCATATGGCGGTTTGTTTTATTGGATTCGGCCATATGATGGGGACCGGGGCAGGGTTGAACCCTGCCCCACTGGTTCCTATTGCAATGCTTGTTGAATGGCGGCTACCAGATCGGCTTCCGGGACAGCCGCGAATGGTTGCAGGTTAGTGCCGGATGTAATCGTCCAGGTTCAGGGTCCGGAAGAGTCGCTCGCGTACCACACCCGGCACATCGCCTGCTTCCACGGCGGATTCATGATAGAGGGATATGGTCTTGCGCAGGGTATCTACTACAATGTGGCAATTCTGGCATTCGGCGACGTGGCGTTCGATCTCTTCACACAGTTCTTCGCCAAGCGATCCGTCCACATAATCGGACAGGGAGCCCAGCAGGGATCGGCATTTGGAATGTTCATTTTCGCTCATTCTTTACTCCTTTTGTCGAGCCGTTTGCCATAATATGTGCTGAGGTCCTCCCGCAGGCGTAAGCGGGCACGCAGCAGGCGGGTCTTGACGGCAGTCTCGCTCAAGTTGAGCGCCTGACTGGTCTCCTGGATGGATAGGCCTTCAATATCGCGCAGAACGAAAACGATGCGCTGGGTCTCCGGCAGATGCTGGACGGCGCGGTCCAGGGCAGCTTGGGATTCGGACGAAAGGAATTCGTCTTCCGGCAAACAGCACCAGTCGGTAAATTGGACCGGAGAATAATCGCTGTTATCATCGTCTTCCGGCGCAGCGTCGCTGAAAGTGATCTCAGGGCGCTGTTTGCGTAACAGCATCAGGGCTTCGTTGGAGGCGATCCTGTAGAGCCAGGTGGACAGGCTGGAGCGGCCTTCGAATTCTTTCAGGTGTTGGAAAGCCTTCATGAATGTATTCTGCAGCACATCCTCGGCATCCGTCGGAATGCCAAGCATTTTTAGCGCCAGCCGGTAGATAGGCCCGGAGTAGGTGTCTACCAACCTGGAAAATTCTTCCCGGTCTCCGGCGCGCAGAGCCTCGACCGATATTTCAGTTTTGTTCTCACTCATTAGATGATATCCTCGGCCAAAAAGTTGCTATTCAGAGTATACTCGAACCGCATGAAGTTCATGACATAACACACGGACGAATGTCCAGTCTTTTAGGATGTTTGCCACTAGAAAGGAAAGGCCGCTTTGACTAATATCCTATATAATCATGAACCTCGAGAAATACACTCACCTTGTCTTTTTCACCGGTCTAAGCGCGGCAGAAATTCAGTTGCTGGCACCGTTTTTCGCTCCCCAAACCTGGGTGGCGGGGACAGTTGTTTTTGAGCAGGGTGACTATGCAGAATATCTCTACCTGGTGGTGTCGGGAGAATTAACCATCCGCTACAAACCGGACGATGGGCCGATGATGAACATGACACACGTCCAGCCAGGTGGTATTTTTGGCTGGTCGGCGGCGTTGGGCAACCCGACTTATACCTCCGGGGCGGTCTGTGCACTGGATAGCGAAGTTCTGCGCATCCGCGGCGTGGACCTGCGAATGTTGTGCGAAAAAAACCCTGATCTGGGCAAGGTCATCCTGGATCGGTTGTCGGCCATCATCGCTGAACGCCAGCATAGTCAACAAGGCCGGGTGAATTCTATGTTGGCAAACGGGATGCGCCAGCAGCCGAATAACTGAGGAGCCATTACCATGTCTGAGAGCGGAGTAGACCCGAAAACCGAAATCCAAATAAAGGCGCTGGTTGAACAGTTAAGCGCCTATATCGAGACCTTCCATGGCGGTTCCGCCGAATACGTCTCATTTGACGGGAAGGTTCTGAAAGTACATCTGGGCGGTTCCTGCCTGGGCTGCCCGCTTTCCCCGTCCACGCTGCATGGCTGGGTGGAAGGGACGGTGCGTCAGTTCTTCCCGGACATCAAAAGTGTGGAATCGGTTTAGTTCATGCTTGTGAGATAGAAACCAAACAACCCCTCGCCTTTTCGGCAAGGGGTTGTCGCTTTGAATCAGGGAAAGGCTAATTCGATCTAGCTGCGCTGATCACCAGCACAATGCCTGCAATCAACAGGATGCCAATCCAGGCATATTCCAAAACGCCGACAAACGGTGTGCCGAGGAAGAACCCAAGCAGGAGCAGCACCGCGGCCGGGATGAAAGCCCATTTCATCTTCGCCAGCAGGGCCACCAGCAGGAAAGTGAGTCCCAAGCCAACGAAGAACACACCGCCGGTCTCACCGATGTTGAAAGCTTCAGTCAGCGCAGAAGTGAATCCCAGAGTAAGCAGCACACCGCCGGGGATGATGGCCCACCATTGAGCCGGTTGGCGGAGATACACAGCCCAGAAACCCACGCCGATGCCGCCCAGGAAAGCCAGCCCGCCCCAGCCGATTTTATCCAGCAGCAGGGCCGAAGCGGCCATGCCGGCCAGGGTGAAACCGGGGATGGCGGCCCACCATTTCGAGCGGTCGCTGAAGAACCAGAACAGGAAGATGCCCGCACCGATTGCCAGCAACCCGGCCCAGAAAAAATCAGTGGCGCCTTTTAGAACGTCCGCCTTGTCCAGCAGCATCAGAATGCCGCCCAGGATCAATGCCGCGCCGACCAGGATACGGTAATCGAAACGTTTCACTTTATTCTCCTCTAGTTAACTTCAATCGAACCGACGCCGGCATCAATCGTCATGTCGACGCGGTTGGCTGCCGTGCTGTAGTCGGTGGATTGATACAGGCCGCCGTCGAGGCGGGAGAAACGGGGATTAACGTTGACGGAAGCGATGCCGCTCTTGACCCGGATGCTGGCCGCCACGCCCGAGGGGATGCTGACCTTGAGCGACGAAGCGCCAGTGTCAATATCCACATGCGTGTTACCAGCATTGGCGGGCAGGGTCAGTTCGGTGCTGCTCGCACCAGTGTCAATGTCCAGGTCGGTGACTTTGAGATCGCTCAGGTCAAGGATCGAGGCGCTCGCTCCGCTGTCGATTTTCAAACTCAGCGGGATATCGCGGTTGAGGCGAATGTCCCAGTCCAGGCTCTCACCCGGCCACCATGCCCAGGCCTGTTGCGAGGTGCGCAGTTTGACCTCCATCCGGCCACCCTCCACGTGGCTCTTGTAGCTCAGCCCGTTGCCGAAAGTGCCGTTGACGATTTCACCGGACCCGGCGCCGGAGCGCAGCGTGAGCCTGCCCGCGCCGTGGTCAAGTTTGACATAGGCACTTGTGGCTCCCTCGAGGGGGATGGACACCTGTTTTCCTTCGACCAGCTGATTCCTGGCGAAGAAACCGACAATCAGCCAGGAGAAGCGGCCAGAAATAGCCGAAGATATCGCCGACAATAACTCCCATTTGCTTCAACAGAAGCAGTCCGGCCAGGATGATCAGTACGCTACCCCAAAAGAGATTACCTCGTCTGTGCATGTTATGCCCTTTCTTATTTTTGCCGCATGATGCCGCGCACGATGAGCCAGATACCCAGCACGAAGAGCAAGGCAATCGGGACGTATGCGCTGTATGAGCCGAAAATGGTCCAGGCATTAAAGATGGTGGCAAAGATGGTAAACAAGATGGCGCAAGTGAGCAGCAATTTCAGCCCTTCCCGTAAACATGCCATGAAATCGCCGCCGATAATGCCAGACAGAATTTTGCCTACGCCGACAAAGCCCGGGATCAGCGTCCACATATATGCCCAGGACTCCCAGTTGTTGGTGGCGTTCTGATAGTACAGGATGCCGCCAATCCCTGCCACAATACAGGCTGGAATAGCCATGTCTGGCGCACCGACCAGCAGGCCAATGACCAGGATGACAGCCCCAGCAAACATGACCCACATCGGCCAGTCAAAGGTCAGGTGCAGGATGTTGGCCAGGTCGGGTTGGATGCGGGTGGCGATCAACCAGCCTGCTACCAGGATGAGGAGCAGGCCCAAAACCAACTGCGTGCGGTTTTTCTTTTCCATACGTTTTCTCCTTGTAGAAATTAATGTTCCTAGTGTATGTAGAAGCCCGTCCAACACCCCATTTTCCCATCGCCACGGCGTTTCCCGAAGAACCTGTTAATCATATACAGTTAATTATATAGTTTATCGGTCTAAATGTATCTATCAATTGGCTGAAATTTCACTAACAAAAGATGGTCAGTGCTGGGGGTGCTTAAAGGATGGTTTTCCTGGAGCGATTATTTGCGTCGAAGAGTCCAGGCCGCGCCCATCACTACCAGGGGGAGGAGAATTGAACTCAGACAGGGCCCAAAGTTTGGAGACTCTGGGTAGGTGGGGCTTTTCTCGAGCCGGATATCGTCGATCCAGATGCTGCTGGTATAGAGGACGTCCGGACCAGCGTCGAACCCGAAGGCCAGGCCGGTGACCTGCCCGGATTGTGCGAAGGACGAACCGGCCTTGTCTTCCCATTCTGCACGCAGGAGCTCCTTCCACATCGACATGATCGTGACGTATCCCGTCATGTATTCAACAGGGGTTTCCCTTTTTTGGATGTAAGTCTCCCTGCTGTCTGGAGTACCGCCATACACGATCACATTGAACGGCTGGAACTCTTTTTCGGAGTGAATATCGAAGGCCAGCCATTCCCCGACGCTCCAGTCCTGGGGAGTGTCAAAGAGGAGGGCGCAGGTCGCCCAGCTTCCGGGGGTGACGGAGAAATCGATCCGCAGCGAGACCGAGCCGTTATTCCCGGTCCCCTGTTCGGCGCCGCAGGTGGCAGTCGTGATGGTGGTCTCGTCCCGGAACGCAGTCCAGCCTTTGGAGCCCGCTTCGAAATCATCGATGGATAGGACGGTTTCCGGTGGTAGTGGGACACTGGGCCCGGCGATCTCTGGGGCCGCGATTTCCGCTTGTGTTTCAGGCGGGAGCGGTGTGCTCCCTGGTACTTCGACGGGTGGGAAATGGGCATTACCCTGCAGGAGAAAAGAAATTGTCAGAAGAAAGACGGTCAGAACTCCCCGGACACGATATTGGACAGATGGCTGCATAGGAACCTCCTAATCGAAAAGTTGGGATCGACCGCTTGCACAGATTCGTCTTTTTGAGCTATTTAACATAGAAGTTGGAAAACGGTACAGAAGTCGAATATTACTCTAATTATAGGAACAAACCGTTGAAAATCAATAGCCTATACGGAAATTAAGTCCCCGTTTTTGGCGGGGGCTGGGCTTATGCAGTTTTGGCACGAACTTTGGCGCGCCAATCCTTGATGATAAAAGGCGCATAAAGCAGCAGACAGGTCACCACACCGATCAATTCGAGGAATGGAATGTAATACGGCCAGGCTGGGAGCGCGTCGAGCAGGCTGGCGGTGGCAGGTTTGCCGTTAAGCATCATGTAATTACTGCCCAGAATAACACTGCCCAGAGTAACATTGACAAAATAAATAATCACCAAGTAGATATTGGCAACAATTGCCACGCGCAGGATGGATTTCCATGTCGGGCGGAAACCCTCCACGGTGGTCATGAAGATGCCCGAAGTGACCAGAAGTCCATGGGAGATCATGGTTTGGAAAATGCGGTAGTGCGGGAAACCGTAAATCCCGGCGTCAGGCGTCAGCAGGGACTGGAGCGCGCCGCCGATGCCCAGGAAGTAGACGAATTCGTAAATCCGGTAATTCTTGAAAATGAGCATAAACCCGGCCAGCCAGATGAGCACGCTGCACAGGTGCAGGGGCAGCATCGTCTTGACGGTCCAGTGGCCCCAGTAGGCATTCCAGATGTGCCAGGAGGCTTCATCAGCCCACAGCACGATTGCTATCGTCCAGCGGACAGCGGTGCGTGTCTTCTCGGAGGATTTGCGGAAACCCAGCAACCCAACATTCAGCAGGACGATGAACAGCAGAGCGACCAGGTGCCAAGTCCTGAACAGGACGAAGGGTGCACCGGTGTAATCGTAGGCGAAGTATTGGGACATGTAAGTTTAATCGGGGGTTAAGCCCCGCCATAGCACTCTAGAACGGCCCGTAGCCGAAGGTAACGGCCAGCGCAATGAAAGCCACCGTTGCCAGGAAGATCCAGAACCACAACTTGAGCAGCCATTTGACCCACTTGTGGTAGGGGACGACGGTCAGGCTGAGGGTGATGAGCAGGGCGGCGTTGGTCGGGTAAACCAGGTTGGAGAAACCGTCGCCAAAGCAGTAGGCGCTGACGGCGATCTGCCGGTTGACGTGGACCAGGTCTGCCAGAGGCATCAGGATAGGGATGAGCAGCAGGGCTTTGGCCGAGCCGGACGTAATGAAGAATTCCATCACCAGGGTCAGGCCATAGATCGCCAGCGCGGCGGTGAAGGGATTGAGGCCGGTGGTGAGGGTCGAGGCCCAGTGCAGGATGGTATCCAGGATGCCGCCCATCTGGACGATGTAGCGCACGGAGGCGGCCATCATCAGCAGCGGCACCGCCGGGGCGATGCCCAGGAACCCGTCCCAGACGGCTTTCCAGACGGCTTTCCCTACCCCGGCAATCAGTCCGGCCCCGATCCCGCCGATAACGAATAGCAGGCCGGTGATGGGCAGGGCGTAGTCCGAGAGGAAGGTGACAAAGGGCGAGGCCACCAGCGCAGCCAGTATCAGAGCGAAGAAAATCGCCAGGAAGATGATCGCGGCCCGCATGCGCGGGTCGTTGGTCTTCTCAACCTCGAAGGAGCCAAGGCGGGCACGTTCCTTCTGGTCTTCTTGGAAAACGGGCGAGGCCTCGGGGCGTTTATCAATCTTTTTGGCGTAGGCGCGCAAGAAGACGGCCAGGATGGCGTATCCCACGATGAATAGCACGATGCGCGGCAGGGCACCGGAGAACATCGGCAGATCGGCCAGTTTCTGCGAGACGCCAATGGTGAACGGAGTGAAGACTGCCATCGAAAAACCGACATTGGTGGCCAGGATGGACATGCCAAGGCCGATCAGCGAGTCCCAGCCGAGGGAA
>JAPLGV010000364.1 GCA_026389975.1 Chloroflexota bacterium | reverse complement strand
TGCGCCACCGGAACATCGGCGCGTAGAGTCTCCTGCTGCTTTTTCATGGCTGCCACGGCTCCCGCCAACTCTTTCGCCGGGTCGGGAATTAATCCCAGCCGGGCGAAGACTGCCAGCAGCAGCCCGAACGAAAAGCCGACTGCGGCGCGCGGCTGCCCCCTGTGTTCGAACTTCCAGAGCGGAATTTTTGCTTGCGCGGCACGCTCGGCCAGTTTGCCGCCCGTGGTAACTGCCATCAGTCGGCACTTGTTGTGGAGACCGGCGATGAAAGCCTCGAGGGTTTCTTCGGTGTTCCCGGAGTGCGATGAGGCAATAACCAGGGTCTCAGGGCCGTGTGCCCAGGCGGGCAGACCATAGTCACGGTGGATGATGACGGGGACGGGGCAGGATGGGGCGATATAGGCTGCCAGCAGGTCCGCGCCGATGGCCGAGCCGCCCATGCCGGAAATAAGGACACGTGAAAATCCTTGCGAAGGTTTCAAACCTTCGCAAGGTTGGCGCTGTCCCAGTTCCCAGGCGGACTGCAACTGGTCCGGCAGGTTGTCAATCTCACCGAGCATGTTTTGGGGATCGAGTTGGTTGAAAGCGTTGAAGTCGTCGAGATTCATTGTTTACCTTTTTTGAAAACTGGTTGCCAGTTTGTAGATTTCCCGCCGGTCCCAGCCGGATTCTTCGGCCACCCGCTTCGCCAGCGCGGACGGGGACTCGCCCAGTTTTAAGCCGAACTTGATGGCGATCATCACCTTTTCTTCCGTCCATTTTTGTTTTTCGCTTTTTATTTTTCCTGCCACCACCAGCGTGAACTCACCGCGCGGCTCGTTCTGGGTGAAATGCTCAATCGCCGCGGAGATGGTCTCGCGCCTGATTTCCTCGTGGACCTTGGTCAGTTCGCGGGCAACGGCGATTTGCCGGTCGCCGAGGGAGAACTCCAGGTCTTTCAGCGCGGCCAGCAGGCGGTGGGGGGATTCGAGGAAGAGGAGCGTGTAGGGCAGGTTTTCAACCTGCCGTAAAAAATCGCGCCGTTCGGACGATTTGCGCGGCAGGTAGCCGAGATACAAAAACGAGTTAGTGGGGAGTCCCGAAGCGGCCAGCGCCGCCACCAGTGCGGACGGGCCGGGGATGGGACAAATTCTGTGCCCCGCGGACAGCGCGGCCTTGACCAGTTCGTAGCCGGGGTCGTTGATAGCGGGCGTCCCGGCATCCGAGACCAGCGCCACGTCGCCTTCGGTCAGCGCGGCAAGGATGGCGTCGAGCTTGGTCAGCTTATTGTGTTCGAAATAGCTGGTCAGGGGGGTGTGCAGGTCGAAGTGCGTGAGCAGTTTGCGGGTAACGCGCGTGTCTTCGGCAGCGATGAGACGCGCCTCGCGCAAGGTGCGCACGGCGCGCGGACTCAGGTCTTCCAGATTGCCGATCGGGGTGGCTACCAGATAGAGTATGCCCATGGAACTATTAAACCACAGATGGACGGGAAAGGAAACAGACAACCGCTCCGTCCTGTCATTCCAGACTGGCGAGGGTGGGACCGGGTCGGAAAATTAATAGTGTATACTCTCCCAACCGCTTCGTTGAGAAAGATGAAAATGAAAATCAAAAAAGCACTTCCGATTGGTTTTGCACCATTGATCCTGATGAGCTACGGTTGGTATCTCGGGCAACTCCACCAATCCGGCCCGGATATTGCCGGGATCCTGTTGTTTACTACGGGAGCCGTCGGGCTCGTACTGGCTTTTATGCTCTTCCTGCTCACCCGAAAATTTTCCTGGCATGAGAAATGGGTTGCGAATGCCTTGATCGGACTGGCAGGTTGTGGGATCATTTTTGCTCTGATCCTTGTATATGCCAGATGGCACGGATAGGCAATCTTTGCATGCAGTGCAGGGGGATAAACCTAACCAGTTGGCTGAATTGCCAGTTTCGATGTACCAGACCAGGCTCCCCAAAAGCTATTCATCCTTTTCCAAGAACAACGATGGGGTAACCATATCCTGAATGCGGTCGCTGGACCAACCAGCGTATGGCCCCAACACCACGAGAGAGTGTCCATGCCAGGATTTTGGCGACTTGATTAACAAGTCTGGACGAATCCCTGCCTCAGTTCGTAGAAGTCGGATGAATCCGATTTGTGCATTCAGCCCGAAGGGCGTCCTTTTCATCCGTATTTATTTGAGATCAAACCCTCTCCCCTCTAAACTGCGTCTCATACAACTGACTGTACAACCCTCCCGTCGCGAGCAACTGCTCGTGCGTGCCACGTTCGACAATCTTCCCTCAATTTATCACCAAAATTAAATCCGCCGCGAGGAGTTATTTCCTAAACTGTCGAATCAACTTATCGTATTCGGCGTGGGAGCCAACCCAATACCAGATGATGTCATCTCCGTCACGGACGCTGACGGCGCGATAATCTAACCCAATCCGCACGGAATAGATGGGGCGGGTTGGGTGAATGGGCTTGAAACGCAAACTTGGGTGATGAGGGTTCTCAATAAAAAGACGATATGCCTGCCGCGCTTGTTTTTGAACGTCGGCAGGCAATTCTGTAAAATCTTTCCGAAACTTGTCTGTGATGTGGGAATTCATAAAGTTTCAGGATCAAGTTTTATTGTTTTCTTGCCCTTGTGTTCCGCCAATGCTTCATCCGCAAGACTCGATAGCACATCGCTGGATTTTGCAAATAGTCTCGACCAGCGTTGCTCGGAATGTAATTCTTCCAAAATCCATGCCGCGAACTGTTTCTGTTCGACAGGCGGGAGTTTTT
>JAPLGV010000495.1:3853-6266 GCA_026389975.1 Chloroflexota bacterium | reverse complement strand
GCGAAATTGCGGGCGCGGGCTTTGATTTCAATGTTTGCGGGCATGGGGTCAATTCTACTCCGGTTGGATAAAAACGGTGAGTTGCCCAGGAACCCGTAGTCCCCGTACAAAAACCATCGGCTTGATAACCGGAGGCCGGGCACATACCTTGCATGAATTCATCCACCTCGCACCCCTGGAAAAAGGGACTGCGCAGTTGACCCGGCTGGTGAGCAAGGCTTGGGGCTCATTGTAGAACCTGAGTTTCTCACTTGACCCAGTTTTTCGCATTTTCACTCGATAGAATGTGATTTTCAGTACACTAACAAGGGTCCCGCAAATAGGAAACCGGATTTCGTCACTAATCCCATTTATGACATCTTTCTTGCAAAAAATGTAATTATTTAAGACATTTAAGGGTATGCTGCAGGTAGGATGCTAGATATCATGTGTTTCTACAGCAAAGTTTATTCGGAGTCGGAGAAAACCTTCCTCGAAACTCTACAACCAGGACACTAGAATGATAAACTCAGGTACTATACCTTAACATCCTGCCAGATCTTTCTCCCTGTCACGGAAATTCCCAAAGACCCGAGCGGTCATAATCCGTGCAACTCCTTCCGCTGGCAGGGGTTCTTTCTATAAATCATTCTTACAGGAGGCAGCATGGCAATTGCAGCAGAACTTCCAAAGGTAAATGACAAGCGTGAGATCTTCGGCTGGGCGATGTACGATTGGGCCAACTCGGCTTTCAGCACTACTGTCGGGACCGTATTCCTGGGGCCGTACCTGGCTACCCTTGCTCAGAAAGCGGCCATCACCAGCCAGGACGGCCTGGCTCGCATATTGGGAGTCCCGATTGCTCCGGATTCGTTCTTCCCGTATTGTATTTCTATCTCAGTTGGGATGCAGGTGCTTTTCCTGCCCATCCTGGGCGCGATTGCAGATTATTCCCACCGCCGCAAGCAGATGATGCAGTTGTTTGCCACCATCGGCGCCATCGCGACCATCCTCATGTTTTTTACCACCGCCCCGGTCTGGTGGCTGGGAGGACTGTTGTTTGTCGTTGCCAACCTGGCCTTTGGCGCGGCGATGGTATTCTACAACTCTTATCTGCCCGACATTGCCAGCGAAGACCAGCGCGACCGGGTCTCCTCTTATGGTTGGGCAATGGGTGACCTGGGCGATGGGCTTTTGCTCATCCTCAACCTGGCTTTTTATATGTTCAGTGACAAGCTTGGCGTGCCAAAAGATTTGGCGGTGCGCATCAACCTGGCTTCGGCGGGTATCTGGTGGTTGAGTTTCTCCTTCTTCACCTGGGCGCGCCTGCGGACCCGGCATGCCATCAAGCAGTTGCCGAAAGGCGAGACTTACGCCAGAGTGGGCTTCAGACAGTTGTGGAGTACGGTCAAGGAAATGAAGAATTTCCCCGAAACACTCAAATATCTACTGGCCTACTTCCTCTACAACGACGGCATCCAGACAGTGATTGCAGTCTCGTCCACTTTCGCGGCCGCTCCGCTTATCCGCGGCGGGGTGGGTATGGACCAGTCCACGTTGATCATTGTCATCCTGATGATCCAGTTCATGGCGTTCTTTGGTGCGCTGCTGTGGGGCAAACTCGCCAACTGGGTGGGTGCCAAGCGCTCAATCATCGTCAGCCTGGTTATCTGGGCGGGTGTTGTGATTTATGCCTATTTTGGATTGAAGGGCGAAAGCCGGGTGCTCGAATTCTTCATCATGGGCGCATTCATTGCGCTTGTGATGGGCGGTTCTCAGGCCATCAGCCGCAGTCTCTATGCCCAGATTATCCCCTCCGGCAAGCACGCGGAGTACTATTCCTTCTACGAAATTAGCGAGCGCGGTACTTCGTGGATTGGGCCGCTGCTGTTCGGGTTGATGAACCAGGTTTTCGGCAGTTTGCGCCCGGCCATTCTCTCGCTGATTTTCTTCTTCGTGATGGGCCTGATCGTCCTGCCCTTCGTCAACGTGAAGAAAGCGGTGGAGGACGTCAGGGCTTATGAAGTGAAGAACGCCTGACACCTCGAATGAAACAGAGCTTGATGCGTTTGGCGGACGCCGTCCGCCCCTACAATTTTCTGAACCACCCGGCGATTTTTTCCACCCCCTCCTCGATCATCTCCATCGAAACGGCATACACAAGCCGGATATAGCCCTCTCCGCCCGCGCCGAAGTCGGTTCCAGCCAGCACGGCCACGCCTGCCTCGTCAATCAGGCGGGTGGCAATTTCCTTTGAACTCAATCCATACGATTTGACATTAGGGAAAACGTAAAATGCTCCCTGCGGCTTCTGCGCAAGGACGCCGGGGATGGCGTTGACCAGTTCCAGCATTCGGTCGCGGCGGCGCTGGTATTCGGTCACCATTTCAGCCACGAAATCCTGCGGACCGGTCAGGGCCTCCATCCCGGCGTA
>JAPLGV010000495.1:0-3841 GCA_026389975.1 Chloroflexota bacterium | reverse complement strand
TCCCGGCGTACTGGGTGAAGGCGGCGGTACAGCCGGCGGCGTGGGTGATAAGCAGTTCCAGCCGCTCGGCCAAAGCAAGCGGGGCAACCATGTAGCCCAGCCGCCAGCCGGTCATCGAATAGGTTTTCGAGAACCCGTCCACGATGACCGTACGCTCGAGCATCCCATCCACTTCGGCGATACTGCGGGCTGTCATACCGTCGTAGACCAGTTGAAAGTAGATTTCGTCCGAGAGCACCCAGCAGTTGTGTTTGCGGGCTTTTTCGGCGATGTGTTTCAAATCGGCAAACGGGATAGTACCGCCGGTCGGGTTGCCGGGTGAATTCAGGACAATGAGCTTTGTCCGGTCGGAGATTTTGGTGTCGAACACTTCCAGGTCGAACGAGAATTGGTTTTCTTCGCGCAGCGTAATGGGCACCGGGGTCCCGCCTGCCACGCGGATCATGGCTTCGTAGGTCGGGAAGCCGGGGTCAGGGTAGAGCACCTCGTCGCCCGGCGCGACCAGGGACAGGGTCGGGAAGAAAAGCCCTGGCTTGGAGCCGCTACCGACTCTCGCGGAATTGGGGGATTCCCGCCGGAGGAGTATATTTGGTCTTCCCGTTGCGGATGGCGGCGATCCCGGCTTCGCTGACATTGGAAGGTGTGGGAAAGTCGGGTTGGCCGATTTCGAGATGGACGATCTTCCGTCCATGGGCTTCGAGGGCCTGGGCCTGGGCGAGGACGGCATAG
Organism: Chloroflexota bacterium; assembly: GCA_026389975.1. GTDB lineage: Bacteria > Chloroflexota > Anaerolineae > Anaerolineales > Villigracilaceae > UBA877. Next base: position 3,112 of record JAPLGV010000495.1, on the reverse strand, counting down.
GCGCCCTCGGGTCGGAGAGGAGTGACGCGGTCGGTGAACGGACGCATGGCTAATGGACTTTGAACAGGCCGGCTTCATTGGCTCCCATCAGCCCGGCGAGCAGACTGCGCTTGTCCACCGGGGTGAGACTGGCGGCCATTTCGCCGCTGATGACGGGATGGACGCGGTAGCGGTCCATATCGGTGGACAGCGTTTCCAGACCTGTCTCGCTGGACATCCACTCCAGCCGGTCGAAGATTTTCAGGTTGATCGGCCCGCGGTAGCCGACCAGAGTCTTTTCACCCGCAGAGTTGAAGAAGTCATCGAAATACGACATAACCAGTTCACGCAGGCTGCGGTAGACCGGCTCGCGGTAGCGCAGGCCAGTGAAATTTGACTGTGCCACAGACCCCCAAAAGTTGTATTGCTTATAAAGTGCCAGGATATGATCGTCGTCGCGCGCGTTCGGGATGAGCTCCAGGATCAGCGGCGGGTGGCCGATGCGCCGCAATGCCATGGCGGCAAAAATGGCCCCATCGAAGCAATGCGCCTTTCGGTCCCGGAGGACGCGCAGCGGGCAGCGGTAGAATTCGTCTTCGCTGTATGGGACGGTATTCAGGAAGGATTGGATTTTGATGGGACTGTTCAGACCATCCAGTAACTTCCGTTCTGAGGAAACCAGTTGCGCTTCAAGGTTTTTTATCATAGCTTTATTTCACCACAAACATCACCCGGGTCAATTTTCCCGGCTGGATTTCAACCCATCTCTCATATAAAACGCCCTCCCACAAAAACGTGACCCGGTACAACCCGGCGGGCAGGTCGCCCAGGACTGCGGTTTCCTGAAACGGACTGGTGGAAATGAGCGATTCGAAAGAATACACTTCCGGGTAATAGTCAGCTGCGGATGGATGGTTCGGGTCGGGGATATACTGCACCTTGTTCTCCAATGGATGGATGGGCATTCCGCTTTTATCGAGGAATTGGAAGGCCATCGTTCCATTGCCGGGATGGGGAACCAGCCACAGTTCCGGGTTGAGGGTGGAGCCGTAGTCGTTCGGGTCAACCCGCACCTCGAAATGGAGATGGCTGCCGAAGGCCGTCCCGGTGAGACCCACTTCGCCGATTATTTCTCCTGCCGTAACATTCTGCCCGCTGCTGACATCTATCTTTGACAGATGCGCGTACAACGTGTAAAGCCTATCGAAAGGCACACGAGGCAGGGGGTGTTCGAGGACAACGATATTTCCGTAAAACCCGGACCAGGGGCTGAACTTCCTGGCTGTATCATCCCCGGCATAATACACCGTCCCGTCCGCGGCGGCCAGGACGGGAGTCCCGGAAGGGTTGTAGAACTCCACACCGTGGTGCGGGTCACGCGTCCCGCCTTCGGTGCTGCTGCGTGGCGGTTGAGGTGGGGGCGGGTGTCCCCTGCGGGGATGATATGCGTGTGGAGGTGGGCGAGGGAGGACTGGTGGCGGTGGGGCGCGGGGCAGTGGGAGATGGAGACGGCGCTGCCGTGGCCGCGTTACCACAGGCCGCCAGAATCAGGCTGGCGGCCATGAGAACGAATGCAATTGCTCTTGCAGACATCATGCCAGTGAGAACCCCCCGCGCTTCTGGATGGATTTCTGGACGTCTTTTTCGAGTTTGACGGCCTTTCCTTCGAGCGTGCGTAACTGGCTAAGGAGAGTGTCCCCGGCGGCTTTGTCGGCCAGTCCTGCCAGGTTGATGCGCACGTTGTACCCGGCGGAAGTCAGGGCGGCGCGCGCCATGGCGGCCGCAGACGCCCCGTCACTGATGGCGTTCAGGTTGCCGAGGGTCACAGCCCGTTCGGCCAGCGCCATCACACTGACAGATTTCTGCGCCACCGTGAGCGGCACCTGTGCGGCGTGCAGGGTGGCTTTCTCAATGGCCTCCGCGCGAACTTTCTCCTGCTCGGGTGTGTCTTTCGGCAGTTTGAAGGAGGCCATCACACCTTCGAAAGCGGCCGAATCCTCGTCAACGGCGGCGGTCAGTTCGCGGCGCAGGCGCTCGGCCTGGTTCAGAATTTCAGTCATCTGGGCTTCGACGGTGGCGTACTTTTTCTTGCCGACCGTCAGCCGGGCGACCATGGCGACCAGGGCCGCTCCCATCGCTCCGGCGTGCGCGGCAGCAGACCCACCGCCGGGAGTGGGAGTCGCCGCGGCGAGATCGTCCAGAAAATTGGCGGGTCTGGAATTAGCCCTCTGGGGGGCGAAAAGGCGGGTTTCGAGAATCTGTTCGGACTTGAAATCATCCAACTGCAAATAGCGGGCCGCCGCGTCGGTCAACGCCTCCTGCGGGACGAGTCCCACCAGTTCGCTGCGGTGGATGCCCACTCCGTGACGCGCCGCTTCGCACCGGACGGCCTCGACGGCCGCCTGGATGGATGTCTGGCGGAAGTTGGTCAGATTCATCGAAACCTGCGCCCGGCCCTCCACCAGCATCCCGAGCGCCTTGACGCACGGCAGCCCGCCGGACGATTGGCGGACGGCTTTGGCGACGGATTTGGCAATAGACACGTCGCCGGTAGCCAGGTATACGTTGTAGGCGATGAGCGGATGGCGTGCCCCGATGACGGTAGCCCCGGCGGGTCCGAGGCGGGCTGGACCGAAATCCGGTTTGCGCTCCGGGTGGGTTTCGATCTCCGCCTTGAGTCCTTCGTACTGCCCGCGGCGGATGTTTTCCAGGTTGACCCGTTCGGGCTGCGTGGCGGCTTCCTCGTACAGGTAAACCGGGATGTTCAGTTCGCGGCCGACGCGTTCGCCCAGGCGGCGGGCCATGGCGACGCAATCTTCCATGCTGACGCCGGAGAGTGGCACGAACGGGACCACGTCGGTGGCGCCGATGCGCGGGTGCGAGCCGGTGTGCCCGTCCAGGTTGATGAGTTCGGCGGCCTTGCGGATGCCCTGGAAGGCGGCTTCTTCGACTGCAGCGGGTGCGCCGATATAGGTGACGACGGTGCGGTTGTGGTCGCTATCGGAGTGGCGGTCGAGCACGGTCACGCCGGCCGCGGCAATTGCGGCCACAATGGCTTCGACCACTTCCGGTCGGCGGGCTTCGGAGAAATTGGGGATACATTCGACAAGGGGGGAGGGCATAGGGAGTGGGT
>JAPLGV010000126.1 GCA_026389975.1 Chloroflexota bacterium | reverse complement strand
GTTGCTTTCCGAAGAAAAGGTTTTTCTGGTTTGCGACGGGTTGGACACCCTGGCAACGGTTGTCCTCAACGGCCATGAGCTTGGTCACACGGACAACATGTTCCGCCGGTATCAATGGGAGATCAAACCATTCTTAAATGCAAAGGGTGCCAACGACTTGACGATCACCTTCTCATCGCCGGTGAAATACGCGGCGGAAAAGCAAGCCATTCGTCCTCTGCCGGGTGTCTCTCAGGCGATCCCCGGCGCGCCACATCTGCGCAAGGCTCCGTATCAGTTCGGATGGGATTGGAGCCCACAGCTCCCCCCGATCGGTGTCTGGAAGGACATCCGCTTGGAGGGCTACAGCGGGGCGCGCCTTTCTGAAATTCACCTGCGTCAGGACCATGCCAATGGACAGGTGGCGGTCGAGGTCCAGGTTTCTGTCCAGCGCTGGGATGAGGCGCCGCTCGCCGCGGTAGTTCGCATCACGGCACCAGATAGTGAGACCCTCGAAAAAAAAGCCGCTATTACCGCTCGGGATGAGGTGATAATAAAGGTGCCGATCCCCAAACCTGAGCTCTGGTGGCCTAATGGCTATGGCGGTCAGCCACTCTATCAAGTGGAAGTATCACTCGTGTCGGTCGATTCTTCCACGGCAAGCCTTCTGGATCTGCGTTCTTACCAACTTGGGCTGCGTACGATTGAATTGCGCCAGCAAGAAGACCAGTGGGGACGCTCCTTTGTCTTTGTGGTTAACGACATTCCGATCTTCGTCAAAGGCTCCAACTGGATTCCGGCTGACTCCTTCCCCGCCCGGATAACTGGCGAACACCTGGAAGGACTGATCCGTTCTGCAGCCGAGACGCATCAGAACATGCTGCGCGTCTGGGGCGGTGGATTCTATGAAGAAGAGCGCTTTTACGATCTCTGCGATCGTTATGGCATCCTGGTCTGGCAGGAGTTCATCTTCTCTTGCAGTATTTACCCGTTGGATGTCCCCGCCTTCCTGGAAAATATCCGGATGGAGGTAGTCGAAAACGTCCGCCGCCTGCGCCATCGCGCCAGCTTGGCGCTCTGGTGCGGCAACAATGAGATGGAATGGGGCTGGGTGGAGTGGAATTGGAAATCCCCCGAGCTGCAGGATTTAAAGCCCGCCTACGACCGGTTTTTCCACCACACGCTGCCCGCATGGTGTCGAGCTGAAGACCCGGATCACTCCTATTGGCCCAGCTCGCCATCCTCCGATACACCATTTGAGAATCCGAACGGTCAGCGCCAGGGAGACTCCCATTACTGGGACGTTTGGCACGGGCGGAAACCCTTCACCTCTTATCGCGACCAATACCCGCGGTTCATGAGCGAGTTCGGCTTCCAGGCACTGCCGCCCCTGGCGACCATCCGCACCTACGCCAGTGAGGCCGATTGGAACATGACCTCCTACATCATGGAGCAGCACCAGAAGAATGCCAGCGGTAACTCTCTGATGGTCGGACAGATGCTCGACACGTTCCGGCTGCCCAAGGATTTTGTTTCGCTCGTTTACTTGAGCATGGTGCTCCAGGCGGAGGGCATCCGTTACGGCGTGGAACACTGGCGGCGCCATCCCGATCGCGTCGCTGGGACCCTGTACTGGCAGCTCAACGACTGCTGGCCGGTGGCCTCCTGGTCCAGCCTGGACTACTTCGGGCGTTGGAAGGCGCTGCACTACGCCGCACGCCGCTTCTACGTGCCGCTGATGCTTTCCATCGAAGACAAGCCGCCCGAACAGGGAGTTTATGTCTCCAATGACCTGCTCGAGCCCTGGGAGGGGAGCGTGCGCTGGTCGCTGGAGACCCTCGCCGGCGAGGTCCTGACCTCGGGACAGGCGCCGGTCAAGGCCGCCCCGCAAGCTGCAACCCAGGTGTGCAAGCTGGACTTTTCCGACCGTATCTCGGATGACAACATCCGCAGGCTGGTTTTCATCGCCGAACTATGGCAGGGGGACCGGTTTGTAACCCGCCAAACGGCGGGCTTCGTCCCGATCAAGCACTTATCCCTGGCCGACCCGGCCATGACCGTGGACCTGCGCGGCGAGAGGGGCCAATTGATCATTGAACTGACTTCCTGCTCTCTGGCGCTCCTGGTGGAGGTATCTCTAACGGGCGCCGACGTCGTCTTTAACGATAACTACTTTAACCTGCCTGCTGGTCGGACAGCCCGGATTTCCTGCCCGCTGCCTGCCGGTTGGACTCTGAGCCGGGCGCGAAAAGCATTTCGCCTTCGATCCGTCTACGACTCTTTTTCACACGGCACTGCAGTTTGAGCGCCGGGTATTGCCAAATTGTCACTTGACACCTCCAATAGCCGATAATGGCGCTTATCTCCTGCCTGTAGACCAGGCTGCCAGAAAGGTGTGAGCCATGATTAAAATTAACGACCTGATTAAAAAAATGACGCTGGAAGAAAAAGCCGCCCTGTGTACCGGGGCCAGTCCCTGGACAACGACTCCGGTCGAACGCCTGGGCCTGCCGGAATTGACCGTTTCGGATGGGCCGCACGGCGTGCGCCGCGTGGCAGACGTAAACGACTTGATCGCGGCAAGCCTGCCAGCCACCTGCTTCCCGACCGCCTCCTGCATGGCCTCCACCTGGGATGTGGATTTGATCCACGCCATGGGGCAGGCACTGGCGGAGGAGTGCATCGCCCTGCAGGTGGACGTGGTCCTCGGCCCGGGGGCGAATATGAAGCGCACCCCCCTGGGCGGGCGCAATTTCGAGTATTACTCCGAAGACCCTTACCTCGCCGGGCAGATGGCAGCCAGCTTCATCGCCGGCGTGCAAAGCAAAGGCGTGGGTACTTCCCTCAAGCATTTCGCTGCCAACAACCAGGAATTCCGGCGCCTGACCATAAGCGCCGAAGTCGATGAACGTACTCTGCGGGAGATTTACTTGCCCGCCTTCGAGACTGCCGTCAAAAAAGCTAAGCCCTGGACGGTGCTGTGCTCCTACAATAAGCTCAACGGCAGCTACTGCTCCGAGAATCACAGGCTGCTGGTGGATATCCTTAAGGACGAGTGGGGCTTCGAGGGCTTCGTCGTTTCCGACTGGGGCGCCGTACACGACCGGGTGGCCTCCTTGAAAGGCGGCCTGGACCTGGAAATGCCCGGGCCGAGAGAGCGGCGGATCAAGGCGGTGGAGAAGGCCGTCCGCTCCGGGGATCTGGATGAGGCAGTGCTGGATGAGTCAGTGCGCCGCATCCTGGGCATCGTCTTCAAAGCCGCCGAGACGTCCAAAGGCGGTTCGTTTGACACCACCGCGCACCACGCCTTGGCACGCCGTATGGCTGCAGAAGGCATGGTCCTGCTCAAGAACAACGGGATTCTGCCTTTGAAGGAGCAGCAGCACATCGCCGTCATCGGGCGCGCTGCCGAAGAGGCGCACTTCCAGGGCGGAGGCAGTTCGCACATCAACCCCACCCAAGTGGATAACCCGTTTAAAGAACTTCAAAAATTGGCCGGGAATACCGAGCTGACCTATGCCGAGGGGTATCCGGCAGGCACTGCTTTCGACCAGTCGCTCATCGACGCGGCCGTTAAAAACGCCCGCTCCGCCGACGTGGCCTTGCTTTATCTTGCCCTGCCGGATTCCAAGGAGTCGGAAGGCTACGACCGGGCTGACCTAGACTTGACCCCGCAGCAGGTTGCCTTGATCAAGGCCGTAACCGCTGTCCAGCCGAAAACTGTCGTCATCCTCAATAACGGCGCGCCGGTGGTGATGCGCGACTGGATCAATGGAGCCGCCGCTGTGCTCGAGGCCTGGATGATGGGACAAGCCGGCGGCGGGGCAATTGCAGATGTGCTCTATGGAAAGGTCAACCCCTGCGGCAGGCTGGCGGAGACCTACCCACTTACGCTGGTAGATACACCCGCCCACATCAACTTCCCCGGAGGAAACGGCGAGGTGCGTTACGGTGAGGGAATTTTCATTGGCTATCGTTATTATGACGCCAAAGAGGTACCGGTGCAGTTCTCCTTTGGTTACGGGATGAGCTACACCAGCTTCACTTACAAAAACCCCAATGTGTCGGCAGCGTCCTTCAAGGATGTGGATGGCCTGACCGTTTCTGTGGACGTGACAAACACAGGCAAGGTGGCCGGCAAGGAAGTGGTTCAGGTGTACGTGCACGATCACAAATCCGGTTTGGTCCGCCCGCCCAAGGAGCTCAAGGGCTTCGCCAAGGTTGAGCTCCAACCCGGCGAGACCAAGACCGTGACCCTGGCGCTCGATTTCCGAGCCTTTGCCTATTACCATCCCGCCTACAAACGGTGGATCACCGAAGACGGTGAGTTCGACATCCTGGTCGGAGCCTCATCTGCCGACATACGCTGCACCCAGACCGTCATGCTGCAGTCCACACTGGAGCTTCCCTGTCTCCTGAATCGCGAATCGACCTTGCGCGACTGGATGGAGGATCCGCGCGGCAAGCGCGTCATCGCTCCGCTCTTCCAGCAAATGGCAGGCCAGATGCAGACCGCCTTTGGCGGGGGCGAAGGCGAGGGCACCGGGATGGACAGCTTCTTTATGGAAATGCCGTTGCTGCGCGTGCTCCACTACCAGGAGAGTACCCTGCCGATGCCGCCTGAAGATTTGGTGGATGGCTTGCTCGCGCAAGTAAGTCAAAATGACTAGCCGGTCCATGGTTTCCGGAAATTTTAACCCGCACAGTTGGCTAAAATTATTCTCGGCTTACATTTCTGGCTGAAGCCAGATCGCACCCTTTGATTCCTTTTCGTTAGACCTTCACTTACGCCGAGAGGATAACATGCAATTTGGATATTTCGACGACGAGC
>JAPLGV010000174.1 GCA_026389975.1 Chloroflexota bacterium | reverse complement strand
TGACCAGCGCGCGCCAGTGCACGGACTCTGCCAATCGTTTCGATAACCTGGCTGCTCTGGGCCTGGACCAGGATTTCCGCCAGCGGCATGGGCGGTGTCCCCTCGGCAGACTTCGGAAGTTGCTCACGGGCCAGGAGCACTTCAGCACGCCAGTTCGGGCGGAGCAGCAATTGTTTGACATTGTCGCACAGTTGTTCCATAACGACAGTGTCGGTCTGGTGAGCATGGGCTTCGATGAGCGGTTCGTACAACTGACGGATCTCGTCAGCCTGGTCAGGCGGAACGACCATAGCATCAGCGACTTTGAGCGCCTCCATGTACTCGGTCACGGCCTCAGGCAGGCGACCCATCTGGCGCTGGATTTGTGCCAGCAACAGGCGCGCTCCCAGCGCATAATCTGCGTGTTTGACAGCAGTCTGCAGGTGATGCATGGCGCTTTCCAGACGCTCGGTTTTTGAACGCAAGAGGCCAAGATCGAAGTAAAGCGCCGAGTCCACGAAGCCGGCTGCAAGGGCTTTTTCCAGTTCCTCGGCAGCCTGAGCCTCCTGGTCCTTCGTCTGGGCGTCAATCGCCTGGCCGATGTGAAGCAGGATTTTGGAACGGTCGCTCTGTTTTAGATTTAACTCTCCGGTGCCATGGACAATGGCCTGCATCCCGCGTTTGGGCATTTGGGGGTTGCCCGCCCCATCGGAAAGGTCAAACAGGACCTCCGCCAGCCGGGTGAGGGCGTGTTTGCGCGCCTCCGCGATCGGGTCGAGACCTGTATCGGTATTCTTTGGGGATTCCAGTTGTTTCACCTGCGCCATGCGCAGCGGACCAGCACCACCCTGGGGCTGCATGGGTTTGGGGAGCAACTGTCCATCTTTAAGCATGGTCTGCGCCTGACGGGCTTCTGAGCTGTTAGGAACCAAACGCAATGCGCGTTCGATCATTTCAGCAGCTTTCTCCGCGTTCCCGGAGCGTTGGAGCAGGCTGGCCACCGTCAGATATTCGGTGGCCGCCTGTTGGGCATAGCCGAGGCGTTCGTGGACCATTGCCAGATACGAATGGGCGGTGACATGTTCGGAATCCAAATGGGTAACGCGCACCCAGTTTGCGAGAGCCTTATCCGCGTCCTGGTTCTTGATGTAAAGTTCGGCGGCCTTCAAAAAAGACTGGATGGCTTCCTGAATATTCCCAAACCGCTCGGAAAGCTGTCCCACTTTCTCCAACGGGAGCGGGTCATTGGGTGCAGCCTGGGCAGCCTTCTGATAAACCTGGAGTGACTCGTCGTAACGCTGCAACTCGAACAGGGCCAGTCCCAAGCTGGAGAGCGCCTTGGGGTGGTCCGGGAACTCTTCGAGAGCTTTCCGATAGTCCGCGGCAGCTTTGTCCCACTGCTGATCCCAGGCCACCGAATGGCCCATGCTCATCGCTTTCTGGAAAATATCTTCGCGTCCTGCCATAGTTTTCTCTCGGTGAAGTGTTTAAGCCAGCGGCTGTAATTCCTCCCAGTTCATGCCCCAGCGCGCCTCAGTGGTGAGCGGGATGCCGAGCGGGTAAGCATTCTCCATGACGTCCCGCACCTCCCCGACCACACCGCTCAATTCGGCGCGCGGACATTCGACCACCAGTTCGTCATGAACTTGCAGGAGCATTTTGCCATGCAGACCGGCCTGCGCCAGGGCAGGTGGAATTTTGATCATGGCGATTTTCATTATATCAGCAGCCGTACCCTGGATGGGGGCATTGATGGCTTCACGTTCCTCGCGGTTCTTCATCGCCTGGTTCAGGCCGCTCTTCAGGTTGGGGAAGTACCTGCGGCGGCCCAGCATCGTTTCGACATAGCCGGTCCGAGCGGCTTCCTTGCGAATACCGTCCAGATATTTTTTGACACCGGGGAACTGCTTGAAGTATGCTTCAACAAAATCCTGCGACTCGGACAGGGTCAACTCAGTGGAACGCGTCAGGCCAAAAGCTGACATGCCATAGATGAGGCCGAAGTTGATGGCTTTGGAATGGCGACGCATTTCCTTCGTCACTGCTTCGAGTGGGACCCCATAAATGGCTGCCGCGGTGGTGGCATGGATGTCCTGCCCGGCGCGGAAAGCGTTCAACATGGCCTCGTCCCCGGCCATGTGCGCCACAATGCGCAACTCAATCTGCGAGTAGTCCAGTGAGACGAGCACGTTACCGGGGTCAGCAACAAAACCACGCCGGACGCGGCGGCCCAGGTCGGTGCGGGTCGGGATGTTCTGCAAGTTCGGGTCAGAAGAGGAGAGCCGCCCGGTGACGGTGGCCGTCTGGCTGAAGGAGGTGTGCACACGGCCATCCTCCGGGTGAATTTGCATCGGCAGCGCATCCACGTAGGTGGATTTGAGCTTGGAGAGTTCGCGGTATTCCAGGATCATATCCACCACGGGGTGCTGTCCGCTCATCTCATCCAGCACACCCGCGGCGGTGGAGTAATGACCCGAGGCGGTCTTGCGTCCCTTATCGGGCGGGGACAGGCGCAGGGTCCCGAAAAGAACGTCCGAGAGTTGCTGGGTGGAGTTGAGGTTGAAAGACTTGCCGACCGCCGCGTAGATTTGTTTCTCAAGTTCTGCCATGCGTTCGTTCAGTTCCACTGAGAAGTTGGCGAAGAAATCCTTGTCGAGGGCGATTCCAGCCATTTCCATGTCGGCCAGAACGGGGATGAGCGGTACTTCGATATTGATGAACAGGTCCCACAGTTTCGGGACACGCTTGAGTTCGGCCTCGAGCAGCGGCATCAGGCGCAAGGTGGTCTCGGCATCCGCGGCGGCATACGGAGCCGCGTCAGCGATAACCACCTCCGCCATCGAGCGCTGGTTCTTTCCTGTGCCAATCAGTTCCTCGATGCGGGTCATACTCTCGCCCAACCGGACACCGGCCAGGTTCTTCAACCCCAGGTTGCGCGAGCCGGGGTCAAGCACCCATTCGGCCACCATCGTGTCAAAGCCCAGTGGTGCAACGCGGATGCCGTAGCGCGCCAGCATGATGAAGTCGTATTTCAGATGATGCCCGATTTTCGGGATGCGGGCATCCGTCAGCGGGCGGCGTAATGCGGAAACGACTTGTTCGAGCGGCAACTGCGTCCCGGCGTTGTGCCCGACCGGGATGTAGTACCCCTCGCCATCTTTCATCGCCAGTGAAATTCCGACCAGGCTGGCGGTCATCTCGTCGGTGGAAGTGGTTTCGGTGTCGAATGAGATGACGGACGCGTTTGACAGCGCATCGGTTAATGCGGCGAGACCCGCAGCGGAATCCACCACAACGACCTTCAT
>JAPLGV010000052.1 GCA_026389975.1 Chloroflexota bacterium | reverse complement strand
GTGTCCTGGGTGTTATCCTGGAAGAGATATCTCCAACGGGGATTATTTCGGAAGAGGCTGAGATCAAGATCGTTGAGGGACGGTAGAACATTCTTTCCCCTCATATTCGGTTTGCTTGACCCGCCTCCTTGGCAGGCTGAAAATGAATGCTGGATATCCATTGACAAATATACGCCAATGGCGTATATTAAATAGCAGAAGATCATGGTCATTGTTGAGACATCCATCTTTAGACGTCGAGTAACAGAACTCCTGGCAGATGAAGAATATCGTCTCCTTCAAGCAACATTGCTTGCCCGGCCGGATGCCGGCCCCGTAATTCCAGGAGGCGGTGGTCTCCGTAAAATTCGCTGGGGTGCCTCAGGTCACGGGAAACGCGGCGGCGCACGGATCATCTATTATTGGGCCACCGCACAAGACCGTATTCTGATGTTATTCATTTATGCTAAAAATGAAAGTGATGATCTCACTCCAGGCCAAATGAAAACGCTAAGACAACTTGTGGAGAGAGAATACCCATGAAAGACGAATTGTTCAACGAATTGCTGGAAAGTGTTCGCGAAGGTGGAGCGATATTGCGCGGAGAAAAAAGCTCCTCGCGAGTTTTTGGCATGGAAAAACCCGATGTGGGCCAGATTCGAGCTAACTATCGCCTCTCACAAAACGAATTTGCCACATTACTGGGCATCAGCCTCGGCACATTGCAGAATTGGGAACAAGGACGGCGTACTCCCCAAGGCCCTGCGCGTGTTTTGTTACAGGTGGCAGCCAAACACCCCGATGCAGTTTGGGATGTTGTTCAACCTAAAAAAGCTCGGTCGGCACCGAATCGAGCAGAAAGAAAAATACATAGTTGATGAAATCCATTGAATATTAATTCAATCGCCATTTGTATACGACCAAATGGAAGGCTATGGCATCGTTCTCTATCGGAAATAATAAAAGGGCCTCTTTCGAGACCCTCTTACGCTCGCCCCTGCGGGCGATCCACCTCCGCTTAGCGGATTAATTATAATATACCTGCGTAATCCGGTCGAAGGCGACCACTGATTCCGGAGCAAGCCGTCCACCGAATCCGGAGCATGTCGTCCACCGATTCCGGAGCATGCCGTCCACTTATTGCGGTTGAGCGGAATCATTTGGGGGTGAAGTAACGCTGGATAATCTTCTCGAAATGTGGCATCTTCATCTGGAATAATTCCAGGAGGGTGCGATGTCACAGGAATACGCATTCAGCGATGATGATTACCTTTTTTTTCACAATTCCCACCTCCCCGCACCGGACCCCGCCGCCTGCACAGCGTCCACGCGCCCGCCCGGCGGCTGGTTCCATGAACGGTTGATGGCCTCGTTGAGTTTCTCCCCAGCCGGCAGGTGATAGTCGACAAGAGAAAGCCCCTCCAGCTTCGGATCAACCGCCAGGACGCGCTGCAACAGGTCCGTTGGGAACAACGCTCCCTCGGTGTGGATGGTGGTGAAGGGGTTATGGGTATGGGTTTGCATAAGCAATCAGTTCTTAAATCGTTTGACAAAAACCTATTTCGTGCTATACTTTAATTGCCAGTGGACAAAATTCGGCTCCATGCCGTGTAATTGTCTGGCTACGGCCAGCCCAATTCTATATCCCTGGCAAGTCATTCTCCAAAGCCGCTAATGTTAGCGGCTTTTTTTGTGTGTAATACACGCCATACGCATTCTGGCGCGTGTCGTCCAGATCATGTACTAATCGCACTGCCGGCCAGATAAAATCCAGAAAACGGTCTTCACGGCGTTCATAAAACCGCTGCAATGCCCATAAGAAATAATCTGCCGCCTGTAAACTGGCGCACTCTGCTTTTGCAAGAAAGATGTC
>JAPLGV010000307.1 GCA_026389975.1 Chloroflexota bacterium | reverse complement strand
TGCACCTGACACGCCAATCCCCACCCCCTGACCCACAGCGAGAGATCTGCAAAGCGTTTCTACTGCTTCTTGCATAAATACGTGAATTTTGAACGATCAAAATACAAGCAATTACAACAATTTGGGTTCACATATTTACGTGTTAGTCCCGGTTCCAGTACGGGACGCAGTACCCTGTTAGCCTCGGGCCGGGCGATGAAGTGCTGAGCACCGACCACGAGTACGGTGCACTCGACCGAACCTGGCGGTTTCTGGCGAAAGAACGCGGCTATGCGTATATCAATCTGCCGATCCCTGTTCCGCTGACAACGCCGCAGGCTTTTGTCGCGGCCTTGTGGAAAGGGGTCACGCCCCGCACGCGAAACAGGCATTTCCCGATTCAGCACCACAGAGATCCACCGTGATCCATTATAGGGATGCGCTGTGTAGATCTGGTCAATGCGGTTTTGATCGCCACTTCATGCGGCAAAGGTTGGTAGAACTGGCAGGAGTAACTTACTTTCAGGAGTTCTGCTTGTACTTTGAAGGGCACCTGCGAGTGACCAGGTTCCAGCATGTCCAGCCGATTCTTCCTACTCAGGGTTGATTGATGCCAGATTTTTATTTAGAGCCAGGACAACTGGGCGCTCAAACGCCTGATTTCGGCATACAATTGGTTGAGTTGCCGTTCATGCTCGGCTTGCTTGGCTTTCTCGCCTTTGCGCTCATCCTCGAACAACTGCGAGAAGTTCTCCAAGGCTTGCTTCTTCCAGCGGTGTAACCGGTTCAGTTGGATCCCGCTTTCAGATTATGAAAACATCAGATTTTGACTACAACCTGCCTCCTGAATATATTGCCCAGACTCCTGTCGAGCCGCGCGACTCTTCGCGCCTGCTGGTCTTGCATCGGGACACGGGGGCGCTGGAACACCGCGTTTTCCGCGAGATCGGGCAATTCCTGCACCCCGGCGACCTGCTGGTTGTCAACCGGACGCGCGTCATCCCGGCCCGGATTTATGCTCGCAAACCGACTGGCGGCCGCGTCGAAGTCCTGCTCCTGCGGCGGGAAGATTTGCTAACGTGGGAATGTCTGGTGGGCGGGAAGGGCTTATCGGCTGGCAGGATGATCATCATCGAAAAAGGTCCATCCGCGGAAATTGTGGAAGTGCTGGAAGGTTCGCGCCGCCGGATCCGTTTTGCAGAGCCCATCGAACCGTATTTTCCGAAAGTTGGCAACGTCCCGCTGCCGCCTTACATCCACGAACCGCTCAAAGACCCGGAGCGCTACCAGACCGTCTACGCGTGTGACCCCGGTTCCGCCGCCGCACCGACCGCCGGTCTGCACTTCACGCTGCAGCTGATGGATGAACTCAAGTCGCAGGGTGTCAACTTCGCCGAAGTCACCCTGCATGTCGGATTGGATACTTTTGCCCCGGTAATGGAAGACGACCCCGAAGAACACCAAATCCACACCGAGTGGTGTGAAATTCCACCGGCAACTGGGGAGGCCCTCACCCAGACGCGTCAATCCGGTGGGCGGGTGGTCGCGGTCGGCACAACGTCTGTCCGCGCGCTGGAAAGTGCAAGAATTGCGACGATGGACAATAGACCGCGAACGACGGTCAGTGGTCCATCGTCTATCGTCCAGTCGTTCACCGGCTCCACCTCTCTATACATCCTGCCCGGCTATCAGTTTAAACTAGTGGATGCCATGATCACCAATTTCCATCTGCCCAGGTCCACACTCATCATGCTGGTCAGCGCCTTTGCTGGACGCGAAAAGATTTTCCATGCGTACGAAGTCGCCATGCAGGAAAAGTACAGCTTCTATTCGTTCGGGGACGCTATGCTTATCCTATGAGCCTCGACGAACTTAATGTCGAACTCTTGTCTTGCCGGCGCTGTCCGCGTTTGGTGGAATGGCGCGAGCGCGTGGCGCGCGAGAAGCGGCGCGCTTACCGTGACTGGGATTACTGGGGCAAGCCCGTGCCCGGATTTGGCGACTCGCGGGCGCGTGTCTTTGTGGTTGGCCTGGCCCCCGGCGCGCACGGTTCCAACCGGACCGGGAGGCAGTTTACCGGTGACGCCTCGGGCGACTTCCTCTACCCGGCTCTTTATCGCGCTGGGTTCGCATCACAGCCCAATTCTGTTTCCCGCGAAGATGGGCTGATTCTCACTAATCTGTACACCTCTCCCGTCTGCCGCTGCGCGCCGCCCGATAATAAACCCACGCCTCAGGCTATTAATGGCATCCTGGGCAACTTCTCAGTCAAAGAACATTCAATGTCATTCGATCATACTGCCATTTATCAAGTGCCTTCTGCCTCCTGGCTGGTTTGTTCCTATCACCCCAGCCGCCAAAACACCCAGACCGGCCGCCTGACCGTGGAAATGTTCGACCAGGTTTGGAAGACGGTCAGAGGATTATTGGAAAGGTAATTGCGCCGTAGTCCCGGTTCCAGCACGGGGCATTGCACAATACTTTTGGCCCGATTGCCCTGCTCGGTTCCGGTAGTCCCGGTTCCACACGGGGCGGCGAGACATACCTTGCTGGCGGACGCATCTTCGAAACCATTGCCCAGAGACAGCCCAGACCCGTCCACAGTGCTTTGCTGGAGACTCCAGCGGGCTTTGAATTAAACTCACCGCAGGTTGCGCCATAGTCCCGGTTCTAGCACGGGGCATGGCGGGTGGGGGAGTTCCTCAAAACGCGCCTGCAGAACTACAACCCGATCGTGGATGTGGTTCCGGCCCGCAAGCGCGGCACGCCCTTCAGTCCGGACGATCCGAATATTTTGCGGCCGTTTTTGCAGGCTATCATTATCTTCATGGACCCCAGCTCGCCGACTTATGCCGTCCGCCAGTTGACCGGGTCCATGGCCTGGGATCTGGTGCGGGTGCGCCATCGGCAGGGCGCGGCACTCGTCTTTACCAGCGCGGCGACGATTGCCGTCGGCGAATATGCCCTGCCGGTTTACGAAATTTACAAAGTGGGCGAAGACGTGTGCGCCATCCCTGGCCTGGGGCTGTTTGCTGATTTTGGGCTGTCGCTTTCGTTCATCCCGCACTGGAATAACACAGATGGTGGCGCGGATGCGGATACCAGCCGCTGTTTCGTTGGCATGGATCGCTTTTCACAATG
>JAPLGV010000312.1 GCA_026389975.1 Chloroflexota bacterium | reverse complement strand
TGCGCGCAAATATGCTCCAATCACCTGCGGTTCATATGCGGCCTGACTTAAGTCCACAACATCACCCGCCTGAGATTTTTTACGGTTAACGGTAAATTGCACTGCAGAATTCTTCGTTAAGTTTGGGCTCATCTTCAATCCTGTTTTTCCTCAATGGCGATTGCCATATTCCGTACTTCATATATTCTGGAATCGTCCGCCCACAGACTGGCATCCCCTGTAAATAGCTTCGTTTTTCCAATGCGCTGCGTTTTATGGAAATGGACCTCCACCTGCATTTGCCGGTGGTGCGGCAGCACCTGGCCGCGATAGCACCAGTTCATTTTCTGCCCGGTGACAAGGACTGCGGCCGCGGCGTCCTTTGACTGCTGTTGAGCAAAAACTTTCATTGCCTGGACAATTGCTTCTATCCCTAACGAACCGGGCATTACCGGGTCTTCATGGAAATGGCAGGCGTAAAACCAATCCTGGGGGGTGTTACGCCGGTTGGCATACACGTATCCTTCCTGATGATCACCTGCACCGCTATTAATTACCACACCGTCAAGCAGGCGGAGTTTCCCTTTTGGCAGGCCTGTTTCCAGGGCTGTTCCTTCGATGGGAACAATTCGGCTTTCCTGTCCGGCCTGTTCCAGCCAGGGCAGGACGGTTTTCCCGCCGTCCAGCCCGGCCTGGCCTGCCATGGCCTCAGCGGAGAAATAACCGAAGGAGGATTTTCCTTCGAAGAAAACTTCCCCGTCACAATTCAATTCAAAGGAGAACTGCTGGATGATCGTAGAGCCATAAAAAATGGTCTTGAGCAGCTCCGCCCGGGCTCGGACTGTCTTGCCGCGTGCATCCACCAGCCGATTGAACACAGTCTCGCCATCCAGGTTGCGGAAGTAATAATCAACCTCGGGAAAACGGAGCGGTGTTCCCAGATATGCGGATAGAACACCGCAAGGCTGTAATGCCACTTCGATACAGATGGAATAGGGCAGCCGGCCGCGCGGTTCGCCGTCAAAGTACCAGGCATCTGCCGGAACGTCGTAATCCGCCACAATACTGGAAGCCTGGTCGAACTCTCCCTTCCGCCCTCGGATGGACAGGATACGGCTCATCAACAGGAGTTCGCTGTTCGGGATGCGCAAACTGCGGCGGCCCGCATAGACGGCATACTCCTGCCCGAGGCATTTCACGACGGAGCCGGTGGCAAACTCGTTCAGGTCATCCAGGGTAAACAGAGCACGTGCAGGCCCGGAATTGAGCGGGCGGCAGGATTCCACCTGCTGTTCGATGGTGCCCGCCAGCTGGCGCAGTCCTGCCTGGCGCAGTTCCAGGAAGCGGTCGTGGATTTGCCCTACCTGCCGGGTGTGTCCATCCCACCATTTCATGTAATTCTCAAGGATGTCTTCGGGTGAATGTGGTTGCATGACTCTAATCCTGATAAAGCACGCTCAAATTGACTGGGACGTGCTGGGAGACCATCCGGGCCATGAGACGGAGGATGGAAGAGTGGTCGTCCACTCCCTTGCGGTTGATCGAATAGGCCGCATGCGGCTGGCCCTGCAAAGTTTCATTGACCCAGCGGGCGATCAAACGGGGGAAATCCAGGCAATTGCATAATTCATGGGCAATTTGCTGTGCAATCGTTTGCCGGTCAATGGGCATCGGTTGGTAGGTGGCGGCAGAGTACAGGGTCATGCCGGGCTGGTTCATCACAGGGACAGAATGCAGTTCGGTCAGCATGTCATACTCGGAATGGATCGGTTCGCAATGGATGGCGTAATTAAACGGCGCCTGCAGCGACTTGCATTTCAGCCTGTCTATCACCCTCCGGCATCCGGCAGGGTCGCCGCCGATTGCCACCTGCCGGGGCGTATTGATATGGGTCAAATAGACGCGCGGTTCATCCAGCAGGACTTCTTTGACTTTCTCCGGGCCGGTCATCAGCAGGTAATTCACCCAGAGCGCCTCGTGCGGGTCGCTTTCGCTCCGGGTGGGCAAGTTCCAGTATTCGCGCACCGCGTTTTGAGGTCCGGCAAGGCGCGTGCGGAAGAGCGGGGACTCTCTCAAGGCTTTGCTGGTCCCGTCGGCCTCCGTCCACACCCGGCTGGCAAACATCATGCTGACTTCACCCAGGCTGTAGCCGAAAGCGCTCGCCGGATGAATCTCGAAAACGTTCCGAAGTACGTTGGTATACAGGAACGCCAGGCAGCTTCCCGAAATGAGCATCGTAATCGGGTCCGCGGTCAATTGGGCTTCGATGGCCGTCAGGTCAACGGAGGTGAGAACGGCCATGCTCCTCGGATACAAAAGCCGTTCGTTCAGCAAATCGCCAATATCGCCGGTAATCCCGGAGAGGTGGTCGTAAAGGTTCGGGAAAAGGTAGAAGAGGTCACGCCCGACGCCGGGGTAGGAATTGAACGCGCCGGGATAAACGAAAGACACCTTGCCGTCTTTGCCCAGCGGCCGCGGCGTGAAAAAGCTCCCCAGCGGGGTTTGCCAATCCGACTGCTTCTCAAATGCGGACAGCATGCCTTTCGCGGCAAACCCGATCTCGCGCAGGAGTTCGTCGGGAGTTTGACCGAGCAGGCAGACCACATACTCCGCAGCGGGTTTCTCCAGAAGGTATTGCCGGTAGGCGTTCTGCGCGGCTCCGGCCAGGCTTGACCCGGCGGTAAGTTTCGATTGCAAAGCCGTCATCTTTTCGAGCAACTGCCCGACCGAATTGGCCGTGAGGGGGAAAAGGCGCAAAGCCTCCTGCTTCGGCGCTTCGAGGCGATTGGGAGCAACAGAGGGT
>JAPLGV010000241.1 GCA_026389975.1 Chloroflexota bacterium | reverse complement strand
TCGATCCCCTTCATACATGCCGTTAAGCTGCGGAATAGTGACATGCGATTCATCAATGATCGTTAAAAAATCTTTAGGAAAATAATCAATCAACGTGAACGGGCGGCTTCCTGACGGAGGAACGCGTCCTGGGCTGGGCCATCGAGCTGTGCGACGTGCTCTCCTTCCTCCATTCCCACAAGCCCGACCCAATTATTTTCCGGGATATGAAGCCATCCAATGTTATGGTGAATCCGACCGACCACATCATCCTGGTAGATTTCGGGATTGCCAAACCATTCCAGGTCGGGCAAAAAGGGACGATGATCGGCACGGAGGGGTATTCTCCGCCCGAGCAATATCGGGGCGAGGCCGGACCTCTGGCCGACATCTATGCCCTAGGCGCTGCCATTCACCACGCCCTCTCCCGCCGTGACCCGCGCCTGGAGCCGCCGTTTTCCTTCGGCGAACGTCCCCTGCGCAAGATTAACCCGGCCATCTCTGCGGAATTGGAAGCCGTCATCAATACTGCGCTCCAATATAACCCTGACGACCGGTTCCATAGCGCCGAAGCGATGAAAGAGTCCCTGGTGGCTGCGGGACGCAAGACCGGGATCTTGAATCGCATCAGCGGCGCGACTGCCAGCGTCCAATCATCGGTCGGGATTAAACCCTTGTGGGTTTTTCAGTGCGAGGATGAGGTCCGTGGCGCACCGCTGTACTATGAAGGTGCTGTCTATATTGGGTCTTACGATCATAATCTCTATTCCCTGAATGCTGCCGATGGTAAATTGAATTGGAAGTATGCCACCGATGGCGGTGTTGTGACCCGCCCGGCAGCTTTTGAGGGCGATATTTTCATCGGCTCTGAAGATCAGCGTTTGCATGTTATCAGCGCCCGCACCGGCAAAGTGAACTGGACATATTACACTGAAGGCCGGGTATATTCATCGCCGCGCATTGCGGAAGGGCATGTTTTCTTCGGTTCTGATGACCAGCACATTCATGCTGTTAATGTGTTGAGCGGACGAGCCGCATGGCGTTTCGAAACAGCCGCACCGGTGCGTTCCACTCCTTTTGTGGCGCATGATACTGTCTTTGCCGGATGTGAGAACGGCGATTTTTATTGTGTGGATTTCCGCGGCGAGATGAAGTGGCATTACAAGGCCAAAATGGCTGTAACATCCTCCCCATGTGAAGCGGATGGCGTGGTTTATTTCGGTTCACTTGACAGCAGTTTTTATGCTCTGGACGCACGCGCGGGTTGGGTCATCTGGCGCTTCCGCATTGGAAAGGGTTCCATCGCTTCGCCTTATACAGCGGAAGGGCTGGTTTTCATTGGCTCTGCCGACGGAAATATCTATGCTATTGATACTCATACCTCTAAAGAAGTCTGGCGTTTCAAGACGGACCATCAGGTAAGCAGTTCGCCTGTCGTTTACAAAGACGCCCTCTACTGTGGATCGGCGGACGGGAACATCTACTGCCTCGAAGCCCGTACCGGTCGCTTGCGCTGGAAATTTGCCACAAAAGGCCCGATCACCGGCTCCCCCCTGGTTTATGATGATATTGTTTACATCGGTTCTACTGACCACTTTCTATATACTTTACTTGCATAAAGGCGTTTGTCCAAGGAGACTATCGTGAAATCCTTCTTTGATCGGTTACGTGGCAAAAAGACCAGACCTCTATCTGCACAAGTTAATGTGAGTACTTTTCCCCTATCAAGCGAGCAACTTGAGATGGTTTCCATACGCAGTGCGCGTGTTGAGCCACAGCAATTAATCTCTGGTTGCGGACAGTCAATCGGCAAACAGCGTGAGCATAACGAAGATTGTCTGTTCGCCTTTTCAGTTACAACGGGTGGTGAAGCCAATAGTGCCCCGCTGGGACTGTTTATTGTAGCGGACGGTATGGGCGGGCATCAATATGGTGAAGTAGCCAGTTCTACAGCTGTACGGACGATGGCTAATTACCTGCTGAAGCGTTTTCATACCTACCTGATCAATCCCTCTGAAGGGATGGAAGAACCTCTCCAGGAAATGATGCGTGCTGCCATCACCGAAGCACAGCGGGCTGTAACCCAGGCCGCTCCTGGCAGCGGTACTACCCTGACGGCCGCGCTGGTGCTTGGCCAGCAGATGACCATCGGTCATGTCGGCGACAGCCGCGCCTACGCCCTCCGCATGGATGGGCGTGTTGAGGTTTTGACGCGTGATCACTCCTTGGTCAAACGCCTGGAGGAACTCGGCCAAATCTCTTCTGAAGAAGCAGCCGCCCACCCGCAGCGAAATGTCCTCTATCGCGCTCTCGGTCAGGGGGAAGTGCTTGAACCGGATATCTTTACGACTCCCTTCCCGCAGCCGGGGTATTTGCTCCTGTGCAGTGATGGGTTGTGGAACGTGCTTCCCGATGATAATCTCTGCAATCTTGTTACCTCTGCGCCCAATCTTCATGGCGCGTGCCAGAACCTGATCACCGCTGCTAACGATGCAGGGGGACCGGATAACATCAGCGCCGTTTTGGTACAATTAATCGGTTAATGACAAAAAGACAGGACTTCTATACACTTCTTGGATTGATGCGTAACGCCTCCGCGGAAGATATTCGCCAGGCATATTTCGAAGCTGCGCGGCGTCTTCACCCCGACAAAAACACCGCCCCGGGTGATACGGAGTTCTTCCTCGGTATCCAGGAAGCGTACGAAGTTCTTTCGAATCCCCAAAAACGTGTCAAGTATGATTCGACTTTACCGCCCGAGAAACCGG
This sequence comes from Chloroflexota bacterium, assembly GCA_026389975.1. Lineage (GTDB taxonomy): Bacteria > Chloroflexota > Anaerolineae > Anaerolineales > Villigracilaceae > UBA877. Next base: position 5,679 of record JAPLGV010000241.1, on the reverse strand, counting down.
CTGATATTCCGTTGGATCAGCGCGTGCTTTTCAGTCGCCAGAGTTTGAACCGTTTGGCGGAACCGCAACTGATTTATGTCTTTATGGAGTTTTCCCATCCGGCTAATTTACAGGCTCCTCCTGCACCCTCCCTGAACTTATGCCTGGTGCTCGACCGCTCGACTTCTATGCAGGGTCTCAACATGGATGTGGTCAAGACCACGGCCATTCAGATAATGCGCAAGATGAAGCCACAGGATATTTTCTCGGTGGTTGCCTTCAGCGACAGGGCAGAGGAGATCATTCCGGCCAGCCAAAGCGCAGAACTGAGTAAACTGGAAGCCCGCATACAATTGCTGCAACCCTCCGGTGGGACGGAAATTTTCTCCGGTCTCGAAATGGGGTACAATGAAATTATCCGAAACGTACATCATTCCCAGATTAACCATATCATTTTACTTACCGACGGGCGTACTTACGGTGACGAAGATATTTGGACAGGTTCAGCAGCTGGAGAGAGAGGCGGTTTTCATGTTGTCCTCGATGGTTGGCGGAGAACCTGCTTCCGTGGACGGGGGGCAGCAGCATGTATGTCTCTCGCCCCCAAGACATCCAGAAGACCTTGCTCGACAAATTCACCCGGCTTGGCAGTGCCTATACCGAAGAAACCCGCTTGGATTTTAAAATCCCGGAAGGAATTGAGTTACGCTACGCTTTTCGCCTTCAACCGGAGGCTGGTGTGCTCTCTATTGAAAGCCCGATGATGCTGGGACCGATTGTCCGTGAGACCAGTCTCAGGGTCCTGATGGAGTTTGTAGTTCAGCCTCAGGCCGTCCAGCAAAAGGCTGTTACACTTTTTGACGGAAAAATATCGGTTACTCTGACGGATGAACACTCTCCTACAAGACCGATTCCCATCCGCCTGATTCGTCCTGTTACTGATGAGGCAAACACCGACATTCCATCCGACGAGATCGTGGAGGCGCTTTCGCGCTTGAAGCTTTATCGTCTCCAGGAGCAGGCGCGTATGGAAGTCGCGGCTGGCGAGTATGACCAGGCTTCTGAGCATTTGCATCGTCTGGCGACCCATCTGCTTGCCCAGGGCGAGCGCGGCCTGGCACGTACAGCACTATTGGAGGCCGAGCACATTCAGCAGAATAAATCCTTTTCACAACAAGGCCGAAAAGAGATAAAATATGGTACACGCGCCCTGTTGACGTCAGGGAAAAGTACTGAAGACCTATGATCATTTGTCCGAATTGTCAGCACAAAGAGATGAACGGCGCCATCTATTGCAGCAAATGCGGAGCACAACTGATAGATGTGACCATCGCGACCCATAAAATTCACACTGCTGAAGCTCGTCAGGAAGCCCAGCGCGACACCGGCCGGACACAGCCACCCCTACCTGCGCATTTGCAATCCTGGATTTCCCTGAATATGATTGAAAGCGGTCAAATCCTGCCTCTGGCTGACCGTACTGAGTTTACTTTGGGACGTTCGGAAGAAGGCCAGCCCATTGTCCCGGATGTGGACCTGTCGCCGCATAATGCTTATGCCAATGGCGTCTCGCGCCTCCACGCGGTCCTGAAATTGATTCAAGAACAGATTGTTATCGTGGACCTGGGTTCTTCCAACGGTACTTATTTGAACGGAATTCGGCTACCGCCCTATGTCGAAACGCCGGTGGCTCATGGGGATGTTATTTATCTGGGCAAACTTAAAATGCAAGTGCTGATTGAGTAGAAAAGGCTGGTTCGAATGGCCCATACGGTCATCATCCATATTTCAAACGAAGATCCTATTTGCGGCGAATTAGATCAACTTCCTGCAGCAGGCGATACTGTTGTAACCGTCCACAACCCTCGTCGCCGTGACGGCAAAGATGTCCACTATTTGTCCAACGATGTTATCACGGTCATCTGGCCCATCAATCAAATTTCTTTTATTGAAGTATTGCCCAGCGAGGGCGAAGAACATATCATTGGCTTTGTGAGAGAATAAATATGGATGAGGATTCCCTGAAACGGCGCAAGATACTGGTGGTAGATGATGAAGAGCGCATGGTGCGATTCATCCGTCTGAACCTGGAACACGATGGCTTTGTCGTAATCGAAGCTTTCAATGGAAAACAGGCCCTCCAGCGCCTGCGCGACGCAACCCCTGACCTGATCCTGCTAGACGTGATGATGCCAGACCTGAACGGTTTCGAAGTGTTGGAGATGATCCGCGAGATCAGTAGCGTGCCGGTCATTATGCTGACCGCCAAAGGCGAAGAAGACGACCGTGTCCATGGCCTGGAGAAGGGTGCCGACGATTACATTACCAAACCGTTCAGCCCGCGCGAACTGGTCAGCCGCATCAAGGCTGTCCTGCGCCGCACGGAAGGAGCCAGCGGCGGGATGCACGGACTAATCGAAATTGACGAACGCCTGAAGATAGATTTTGACCGCCGCGAAATCTGGCTGGAAGGTAAAATCGTCAAATTGCGGCCCACAGAATATCGCCTGCTTTACCACCTGGTGCAGAACGCCGGGTGGGTTATTTCCCATGACCAGTTGCTATCCAAAGTTTGGGGCTATGAGTACCGCGACGAGCCGCACTATGTCCGGCTTTACATCAACTATCTCCGCCAAAAACTGGAAAAGGATCCTGCCAACCCCAAGTACATCCTGACCGAGCGCGGTGTCGGCTACCGTTTCGTGGACTTCCGACGCGAAAAAACCGAATAGCGATTTTTGTCTTGACAGGCGGCCTGTACCGCCGTATACTCACTTCAACAATTGAACGGGGAGCCCGTGTTCCGGGCTGAGAGGAGGCCAAGAGCCTCGACCCGCAGAACCTGATCCGGATCATACCGGCGGAGGGACTTTAGCTTGTAAACAACCATCCTCCCCGGCAAGGATGGTTTTTTTATGTCACGCGCTGTCATTTTTGTGAACGGCCACATCCCGGACCTCGAGCTGGTCCGCCGGTTGACCCGGCCCGGCGATACACTCCTTGCCGCCGACGGCGGCACGCGTCATGCCCTGGCTCTCGGACTGACTCCCTCCGTCGTCATCGGTGACCTGGATTCACTGACCGACGATGACCGCCGCAAGCTGGATGCCGCCGGTACCGAAATCCGCCGCTATCCCCGCGACAAAAACGAGACCGATTTCGAACTGGCTCTGCACTATGCCGTCGAAGCCGGATACCGCGAAATCCTCCTTGTCGCTGCGCTGGGGGACCGCCTGGACCAGACCCTGGGAAACCTCGCCCTGCTGACCGACCCGTCCCTGGTTGGATTGCACGTCCGGGTGGACGACGGGGTGGAGCAAGTCTATTTTGCCCGTAGGGGCACACAGGCCCAGGTCGAGGGAAGCCCCGGTGACCTTGTCTCGCTGATCCCGTGGGGCGGGGAAGTCACCGGTGTTGTCACCGACGGCCTGCGCTGGCCGCTGCGGGGCGAGACGCTCTATCCGTACAAAACGCGCGGCATCAGCAATGAGTTGCTCGGCGAGACGGCATCCGTCTCCCTGAAATCTGGTTTGCTGCTCGTCGTTCACAGCCGCATTCGGCAATCTTAAACTGCGTTAGTCCCGGTTCTCTTATGGGACACGGGATTGGAGGCTCCTATGAAACGTATCCTGCTTATTATCTTCCTGCTTACTGCCACACTGCTTTCTGCTTGCTCTCCCAAGAGCCCTGTCACGCTGACCGTCATGACTCACGACTCCTTCGCCGCCAGCGAGTCGGTCATCATCGCTTTCGAGCAAGTTAACAATGTCAAAGTTGTCTTCCTGAAAAGCGGCGATGCCGGGGCGGCGCTCAACAAGGCCATCCTCAGCAAGGATACCCCGCTGGCCGATGTGTTCTACGGGGTGGACAACACCTTCCTCTCCCGCGCCCTCGATGCCGGGATTTATGAACCGTATGCCTCGCTGCTCCTGGAGAAAATCCCCGCCGAGTTCCAACTCGACCCGCAGAACCATGCCCTGCCGGTAGATTATGGCGATATCTGCGTTAATTACGATAAGGCTTATTTCGCGGCGCACAATCTCCCGGTCCCGACCTCGCTCGAAGATCTGGTCAAGCCCGAGTACAATGGCCTGCTGGTGGTCGAAAACCCGGCCACCTCCTCGCCCGGCCTGGCTTTCCTGTTGGCAACCGTTGCTCACTTTGGTGAAACGAGTTACCTCGACTACTGGCGCTCCCTGCGCGCCAACGGCGTGGTGGTGGTGGACGGCTGGGAGACGGCTTACTACACCAATTTCAGCGCCTCGTCCGGTCACGGCCCGCAGCCGCTGGTGGTCTCGTACGGCTCCAGTCCGGCTGCGGAAGTGATCTATGCCAGTCCGCCGCTAACGGACGCTCCCACCGCTTCAATACTCGGACCGGATACCTGCTTCCGTCAAATCGAGTTCGTCGGCATTTTGAAAGGCACCAGGCACCTCGACCTGGCCCAAAAATTCGTGAACTTTATGCTTAGCCAGCCGTTCCAGGAGGATATTCCTCTACAGATGTTCATGTACCCGGTCAACACGGATGCGAGCCTGCCGCAAGAATTCACCCAGTATGCCCAGACTGCTCCTCAGCCTGCCACTCTTGATCCGACCGTGATTGCTGCCAACCGCGATAAATGGATTGCCGACTGGACTGCGGCGGTGTTACATTAACTCTGAAGAAGAGAAGACCGTCTAACCATGTCCATCTACCACGCCCCCAAAGTACGGGGGCAAGAAGGCACACAGATAAAAAGAATCACGAAGTTCAGAGTCTTTGTATCTACGTGGTTAAGACCCGTTCTGCCCTGGCTGGGTGTTTCCATTTTCATGGGCCTGTTCTTCTTTTACCCCCTCGCCCGCATCCTCTGGCTGGGGCTGAACCCCGCTGCGCTCAAAACCCTCGACCTCGCCTCCCTCCTTCTTGCTTTCCACTCGTTGCTTTTTACTTTTTACCAGGCTACCCTATCTACCATCCTCACCCTTGTTCTAGGCCTGCCCGCTGCCTTCCTGTTTGCCCGCTATGCCTTCCACGGGAAGTCGCTCCTGCGCGCCCTGACGGCCATCCCCTTCATGCTGCCGACAGTGGTGGTTGCGGCAGGTTTCAACGCCCTGCTCGGTCCGCGCGGCTGGGTCAACCTTGGCTTGATGGATCTATTTCATCTGCAAGCTGCGCCCATCTCCATTGTCGGGACGCTCGGTGTGATCCTGCTGGCACACGTTTTTTATAATACAACCATTGTCATCCGGCTGGTCGGGAATGCTCTCGCGCACCTCGACCCGCGCCTGGAGCAGGCCGCCCGGACTCTGGGTGCGGACCCGCCTCGGGTCATTAACCGCGTCACGCTGCCGCTGCTGCGACCATCCATTTTGGCGGCGTCAGTGCTCGTCTTCATCTTCGACTTCACCTCGTTCGGTGTCATCCTGCTGCTGGGCGTGCCGGGTTTCTCTACGCTGGAAGTGGAGATTTACAAGCAGGCCATGCAGATTTTCAACCTGCCGCTGGCGGGACTGCTCTCGCTTATCCAGTTGCTCTGCACGCTGGCGTTTTCCATCCTATACAGCCGCATCGTGAGGCGTACTGCCGTGACCAGCGCGCCGCGTGCCGCCGAGACCAACCTGCGTAAGGCCCGCACGTTTCGCCAGAAACTCTTCCTCGGAGGAATGGTCTTGCTGTTACTGGCATTGTTCCTCCTGCCGCTGGTTTCCCTGCCAC
>JAPLGV010000411.1 GCA_026389975.1 Chloroflexota bacterium | reverse complement strand
TTTATCTCTGATACAGCCAGTTCAGTTCCCTGATGCTTCCCTGCAACTCCCCGCTCAAAGCAGCCTCCGTCATGCGCCATTCCCAGTTGCCGCCGAGACGGGATGGGTAGTTGAAGCGCGCCTCGGTGCCCAGCGCCATGAAGTCCTGCAAGGGAGCAATGGCAAAGACTGCCGTAGACTTCCAGGCTGTGCGAATCAGGTCCCGGGCGAAATTTGAGCCGTCGGTCCCCAAATAGCGGCGCGCAAAATCCTTTTCATTCTCCGGTGCAGACTCATACCAGCCGCGGGCGGTATCGTTGTCGTGAGTGCCGGTGTAAACCACGCAATTCTGCGGGTAGGAGTGCGGCAGGAACGGATTATCCGGGCCGGAAAAACCGAACTGCAAAACCTTCATCCCCGGCAAGGCAAACTGGTCGCGCAGGGCAGTCACATCGGGAGTGATCAAGCCCAGGTCTTCAGCGATGATGGGCAGGTCCGCGCCCAGACTGGCTTTTACCGCGTTAAAGAAGTCCGCCCCGGGACCCGGGACCCAGCGCCCGACCTCGGCAGTCGGTTTGTCTGCCGGGATTTCCCAGTAACCGGCAAAGCCGCGGAAATGGTCAATGCGGAGGATGTCCACCAGTTTCAGGGTGGCGCGCAGGCGTTCCAGCCACCATTTATAGCCGGTGAATTTGTGCACTTCCCAACGGTAGAGCGGGTTGCCCCACAACTGCCCGGTCGGGGAGAAGTAATCGGGTGGAACACCCGCCACCACGGTCGGCTTCAAATCCGCGTCAAGGACAAACAGGTCGGGGTGCGACCACACATCCGAGGAGTCGTTCGCCACAAAGATAGGGATGTCGCCGACGATGCGCAGTCCCTTCTGGTGGGCATAATTACGCAAAGTATTCCACTGGCGGAAGAAGACAAACTGATAAAAAGTAAAGCCCAATATCGAAGAAGCCAGGGTTTTCCGGGCTTCGTCCAGCACAGCCGGGTCACGCTTGCGTAACGGCTCCGGCCAGCCATCCCACGAACCGCCGCCGTGGGCTTCTTTGATCGCCATGAACAGGGCATAGTCGTCCAGCCAGGAGGCGTTTTCAGCGCAGAAAGAATCAAAGCTTGCCATGAGCGAAGTCGAAGGGTCAGTGCGGATAGTGCCGGAGTCCGAAGAGAAGCGGATAAAGGCCCGCTCGAGCAATTTTAATTTCCAGGGGATGAGTGACCCAAAATCCACCCGCTCCGGGTCAAAGTCCAATTGCTCGATGAGGTCATTCGAATGGAGCAGGTTATCACGCAACAGAAATTCCGGGCTGATGAGATAGGGATTACCGGCAAAGGCCGAAAAGCACTGGTAAGGCGAATCGCCATAACCGGTGGGCCCGAGCGGGAGTACCTGCCAGAGTTTACAGCCGGTGCCTGCCAGCCAATCCACCCAGCGGTAGGCGGCCGGACCGAGATCGCCGATCCCATACGGACTAGGGAGGGAAGTGGGGTGGAGTAGAATTCCAGATGCGCGCTCAAATTTCATAAGGTTGTCTCTTTGTCTCCAAAAGTTCGCCCGCTTTTACCACCGGGCCGGGATAATCGGATGCGGCAACATCTGTACCAATAGTAGCCCCCGGCTCGACGATCATGCCAGACGGGATGAGGCTGTTCTTGCCCACCACAGCCAGTTGGACGTCGGGGTTGGCAATGCCGCCGCCAACACGGGCATTATGCTCGACATGCACGCGTTTATCGAGAATGGCGCGCTCGATAACTGCCCCGCTCTCAATGATCGTGTCTGTCAGGATGATGGATTCGCGCACCACGGCCCCGGGACCCACAATCACCCCCGGAGAGAGCACACTGCTTTCAACACGTGCGTTTTCCTGGATGGTGCATCCGTCCGAGATCATGCTGGCAAAAACGCAAGCGTTTTGGGGAATACGGACCGGCGGGCGTTCCTCTGTGCGAGTATGGATGACCCAACTGCGGTCGTATAGTTTCAGCGGCGGGTTCGGGGAAAGCATATCCATGTGCGCCTGCCAGTAGGACAGTATGGTGCCCACGTCCATCCAATAGCCGGTAAACGGGAAAGCAATTACCCGTCGCTTGCTTTTGACCAGGCGCGGCAGGATGTCTTTGCCGAAATCGTGCATGGAGTCTTCGCGCAGGTGATCTTCCCAGAGGGCCCGGTCAAGAAGTTCGCGGTTGAACAGATATACACCCATGTTGATAAGGTCCGAAGGCGGGTTCCTGGGTTTCTCGACGAAGGATTTAACGCGGTACTTTTTATCTACCGTAAGGACGCCGAAACGGGAAGCCTCTTCCAACGGGACGCGGATCGTGGCAATCGTCAGGTCCGCCTGCTGGTCCATGTGGAAGGTAATCATCGTGTCGTAATCCATCGAGTAGATGTGGTCACCCGACAGGATGAGTATAAGGTCTGGAGAACCCTGTTTAATAAAGGTGAAGTTCTGCTGGACGGCATCCGCAGTGCCTTCGAACCAGTCCGAATCGTAACGGGCCTTAAAAGGGGTCAGGATGCGGACCCCGCCAGTGAAGTCGCGATTGAGATCCCAGGGCGCACCCGCGCCGATATGCTCAATCAGGGATTGCGGCCGGTACTGCGCCAGCACCATGACATCGAAGATATTGGAATTGACACAGTTCGAAAGCGCAAAGTCAATGATGCGATACTTGCCCGCAAAGGGGACAGCCGGTTTGGTGCGCTTGGCGGTCAGCGCACTCAAGCGAGCCCCCTCCCCTCCAGCCATGATGATCGCTCGTGTTTTCATACGTCACCTCTTGGGATGTGATGTACTACAAATCGGACATTAACGAACGGTAAATGATGGCATACTGGCGCGCCGAGCGAGGCCAGGAGAAATCTTCTTTCAACCCATTGCTCTGGAAGTGCTGCCACTTCTCCGGCCTGGCATAGACGGTCAGGGCACGCTCCAACGCGTCCAGCATGGACCCGGCCGCTGCTTCCTGGAAAAGGAAGCCGGTCCTGCCCTCCTGGACTGTGTCTTTCAATCCGCCAGTGGCGCGCACCACCGGGACACAGCCGTAGCGCATGGCAATCATCTGCGCCAGACCGCAGGGTTCGTAGCGCGAGGGCATCAGGAATATATCCGCTCCGCCGTAA